>DATIWA010000001.1:0-5803 GCA_035465515.1 Candidatus Limnocylindrales bacterium
CAGGTTCCGTTGCGCCGTGGTAATCATGATTTGCAGGTCCTCGCGGACGAGCGGATCTTTTTCCGCCGCCAGGTCCTGCTGCAATTGCGTGATTGCCGATTTCAGGTCCGCCTTCAGCTGTTCACGGTGGTTCTGCGGGAATTGGGTCACTTGATCATCCAGACCTTCGATCCCCACTCGCGCGGCAAATTCAGGAGCGTACTTGGCCTGTATCTGGAGCAGAATCTGGGCGTAGTCATTGCTGCGCTTGATCCATGCTCTGGAATCGGTTTTCCTGGGCAGAGCCGGCTCTGCCGGCGGCTTCTGGGCCACCAGCAGGCCTGGGACGAGCAGCAAAAGAAACAGGACTATGCGTTGTTGTGCGCGCATTCAGAGAAGCTCCTGAAGTGAATTTCCAATTCGAGATAGATACGTAAGGAAGAGGCCCGCGGTTTCACCTTACTCGACTTCGGCCAGCGCCTGCCCGGCTTCGACCGCCGCGCCCTCGCTGACATTCAATTTCCTGACGATGCCCTTTTTGGGTGATTTCAACTCGTTCTGCATCTTCATGGCTTCGATCACCACAACCGCCTGGCCCGGTTCCACCGGCGTGCCGGCAGGCGCCAGGATGCGCACAACCTTGCCCGGCATGGGCGCGGTGATTTTTCTTGGCCCGTGAGCGGCAGCTTCCGGACCTCGCCTGGAGCGCAGAGAACGCGGATCACGCACTGCCGCGGCAAACCTGTGGTGGCCCACCACAACGTAAGTGGCGTCAGGCGTAACTTCCTCTTTCACTTCATAAGACTGGCCATCCACCAGAATGGATAGCACGCCTTCCTGCGTCGACGCCACATCGAGGGGCATTTCCCGGCCATCAAGCTTGCAGCGCCAGCCGGCGGCGTCTTTTTGCAGTTCCACGCGATGTGTCTTTTCGCCGATGTTGACCTCGTAGATCATTCGGTGCGCATCCCTTCGGTTCGGCCTGCGCGCTTCCAGGCGGATTCGGCGTTGTTGCCGGACCCAGGCCTGGCGCCATTCTGGCCGTTGCCCCTGGCGGAGCCGGTTGCGGCAAACAAGGCCGCGGACAATGCCGCGATGCCGGCCAGGCCGTCAGTATCGGGCGCCTGCAAATTCGCCGAAGCCAGGAGGCGGTCGAGAAAGCCGGTATCGAGGCGCGCGGCCACAAAGTCGGGATGTCCCAGAATCCGCCGGAAGAGCCGCAAATTGGTCTTGATGCCGCCGACAAAGTACTCATCCAGCGCCCGGCGCATGCGGGCAATCGCGGAAACACGGTCCGGCGCGTATGCAATCAGCTTGGACAGCATGGGATCGTAGTCCAGGGGAACGGTCCAGCCTTCATAGACGCCGCTGTCCTCACGCACACCGGGGCCGGAGGGCCGCATAAGCCTGCTGATCCGGCCGGGCGAAGGGAAAAAATTGTTGTCCGGATCTTCCGCATAGATGCGGCATTCAATGGCGTGTCCCCGCAGGCGCACGTCCTCCTGCCGGAAGGGCAGTTTTTCTCCCGCGGCGATGCGCATTTGCAGGTGGACAAGATCAAGTCCGGTGACCAGTTCGGTGACCGGGTGCTCTACCTGTAAACGCGTGTTCATTTCAAGGAAGTAGAAATCGCGCTGTGCGTCCACCAGGAATTCCACGGTCCCCGCATTGGCGTAGCCGGCAGATTTCGCGGCCTGTACCGCAACCGCGCCCATCCGCCGGCGCATGTCTTCATCCACAATGGCTGATGGCGCTTCTTCAATGACCTTCTGGTGGCGGCGCTGCACGGAGCATTCGCGTTCTCCCAGAAAAACCGCGTTTCCGTGCTCATCCGCCAGCACCTGGATTTCGATATGCCGCGGGTTCTCAATGTACTTTTCCAGATACACTTCCGCGTCGTTAAAGGACCGCAAAGCTTCGCTCTGCGCCGTCTCGAAAGCAGACTGCAGCTCCCCGGCGGCGCGCACCAGGCGCATGCCTTTTCCGCCCCCGCCGGCGGCGGCCTTGATCATGACGGGGAAGCCGAGTTTGGGCGCCAGATCCTGGGCTTCAGCAAGGCTGAGGCCTTTGGCCGAGCCGGGCACAAATGGAACTCCGGCGGCCTGCATGGCCTGTCGCGCACGGGTCTTTGAACCCATCAACTCCATGGCGGCGGCGGGCGGCCCAATGAATTTGAGGCCGGCGTCGCTGCATGCTCTGGCGAATTGCGGATTTTCAGAAAGAAAGCCGTATCCCGGATGAATGGCCTCTGCGCCGCAATGCCTGGCCACCTCGAGGATTCGCGGAATATTCAGGTACGATTCCCGGGCCGGCGCGGGACCGATTGCATACGCTTCGTCAGCGGCGCTGACGTGCAGGGCGGCCCGATCCACCTCGGAGAACACGGCCACGGACGCGATGCCCATTTCGCGGCAGGCTCGAATGACTCGCACTGCGATCTCACCGCGGTTGGCTACCAGGACTTTTTTGAACATAAGAGGAGACGCTGCCCGACCCTTGATTTTACTTGATGGGTGGGCGGCGCGGGGGTTTGCGAGCGCCAAATAGAAAGCCCCTCCCGCGGGAGGGGCTGGTGAAGAGCTTTCGGTTACTTCTTCTGTCCTGGTTGTGCCTGCTGTCCCGGCTGTTCCAGAATTATGCCGCCGGCGGTTTTCTTGGCCGCTTCTTCCGCCTTCTTCTTGCGGGCCGCCATTGCCTTATCGCTCCATTCATTCGCCGTCTTGATGTAATCGGCGCGCGCCTGCGCATCGTTGCAGGTCATGTCATTCGCTTTACGGCGATAAAGCAGGTTCATGTAGGCCATGGCGTCGTCATAATCCTGCCGTTTATCAATGGCCGTTTGCAGCATTTTCATACCCTCGTCCACGGCGGCGCCGTTCTCGGAAGTCAGCTGGTCGC
This sequence comes from Candidatus Limnocylindrales bacterium, assembly GCA_035465515.1. GTDB lineage: Bacteria > Acidobacteriota > Terriglobia > Terriglobales > Acidobacteriaceae > Angelobacter. The sequence continues at coordinate 2,878 of DATIWA010000001.1, forward strand.
AAAGTTTCTGGCTGCCTTTGCCTTTCAGCTCGTCATCCACTTTCATGTCATTTTTCGACTTCAGGTCAGCCGCGCCCTTGTAAGCCTGGGACCAGTCAATGACGCCCACCGAATAGTAGATTTCCGGATCGTTGGGGTCCACGTCAATGGCCTTCTTGTAGTATTCGCGGGCCTTGCTGAAGTCTTTCATCTGCATGTAGAGGAATGCGATGCCCTTCAGGCTGTTGACGCTCTTGGGATCGTTCTCCAGTACTTTCTGATATTCGTCAATGGCCTGATTTGCCATATGGACGTTGTCTGGAGTGTCCACGCCAGGCACGTATTGCTGAGCGTAAGCGGTGGCCAGATAGAGCTTGGCGACTTTCAGGTCGCTGTCAAGGTTTACGGCGTTCTTGAAATGCTCGATCGCCTGTTCGTAATTTGCGCCTCGATAGGCCTGGACGCCTTTATTGAGCTGGTCGCGCGCTTTCAGTTTGTTACACCCCGCTGTGCTCAACAGCGCGGCTGCGACGGCCAATACCGTCACCAGTCGTGCGCATGTGTTCATTGCTTGTGGCTCCTTGCCGGAGTTGAGATTTCTGTTCCTTGCCTGTGGGGGACAATTCCAACCGCACCGGAGGCGCGCCGTGCGCGACCCGCCTCCGCAGGAGATTGTTCCGAAATCACTGGCCGGCTTCAATCTTGGCCGTGATCAACCCTACTTTGTCCACCACTTGCGTCCCGCGCGCGATATCAATCACCTGGGCGACGTTTTGAAACTCCACGTCAGGATCGCCCTTGACGAACATGATGCGTTCCGCGCGCGTTTTGAAAATATCCGTAAGGCGAGTGCCCAGATCATCCATGGAAACGTCTTCCTGATTGATCTTCAACTTGGGTTTGCCGGAAGAATCGCCCTGCAGGACCTGCACGACCACCGTACGATCGGTCTCCTGCGGCTTCACATTCGGCGGCGGGGGCTGGGGAACCAGCGCCTCCAGGCCTTTCGGGGTCAGCGGCGTAATCACCATAAAGATGATCAGCAGCACGAGGAGAACGTCGATCAGCGGGGTAACGTTGATGTCCGCTGTTTGCCCGCCTCCGGGACCGCCCATTGACATTGCCATAACTTTTTCCCTCTATGATTGCCAGCTTGCCGGTTACCGGCGCTCCCGTTCCGGTGAGCGCCGGTTCGCATGCTTGTCAGTATGGCCGACCTACGTGGTCCGGCCTGGTGCGGTTATTGCCTTTTCTGTTCCGTCAGCAGCCCGAGCTGGTCCACACCGGCGGAGCGGACGTTGTCCACCACTTCCACCACCGCTTTGTACTTGGCGCGAGCGTCAGCTTTCACGTAAACCCGTTTGTCAACCCGGCTGGCCACGCGGTCTTTTACCTTCTGCGTGAGTTCCTCGGGACCGACTTTCTGGGTGTCAAAGAAGATGCTGCCGTCGCGCTGCACCGCCACGATCAGAGCGTCTTCTTTGTCGGCATCGGGCATCTGCATGGGGTTTTCAGTTTTTGCCAGGGTTACCGTCACGCCTTTTTGCAGCATGGGTGTGATGACCATAAAAATGATCAGCAGCACCAGCATCACGTCCACCATGGGTGTGACGTTGATGTTGGAATTCACCTTGGCGCCTTCGTTTCGAACCACTATCGCCATGATCTGCTCCCGGACTTACCGCCGGACTGTGTTGGTCCGCTTCAGGAAATAATCCACCAGTTCGCTTGACGAGTTGTCCATCTCCACGTCAAAGGCTTCTACCTTGCCGGTGAAATAGTTGAACATCATGACGGCGGGAATGGCCACGAACAGTCCCAGCGCCGTGGTTACCAGGGCTTCTGAAATACCGCCGGCGACAGCGCCCAGACCGGTTGCCTTCTGTTCGGAAATCTTGCGGAAGGCGTTCAGGATGCCGACCACCGTGCCGAACAACCCGACGAACGGCGCCGTGGAGCCGATGGTGGCCAGACCGCCAAGCCCGCGCTTCAATTCCGCATGGACAATGGCTTCAGCGCGCTCCAGGGCGCGTTTGCTGGCTTCAATCTGTTCACCTGGAATTTCCGTGGATTCGCCATGCGCCTTGAACTCCTGCAAACCGGCGGTGACAACCTTGGCCAGATGGCTTTTCTTGTTGCGCTCGGCCACGCGGATGGCTTCATCGAGCTTGCCCTCGCGCAGCGCGCCGGCGACGGCGGGGGCGAACTGGCGCGATTGTTTACGCGCAGCGCTAAAGGCGATCCAGCGGTCAATCATGACGCCGATGGACCAGGCCGACATGATGAACAGAATGACCACGACACCGCGGGCGAGCCAGCCCATCTGGCGCCAGAGTGAGATTGGGTCCCATTGCACGGTCGATTCGTCGGCCGCCTGCATGAGCCAGAAGGCCGCGAGGTGCACTTTGGCCAGAATGAGAGTTGCAAGATTTGCGACAAGCATGAGTTAAGTTTTCCTCCTCAGAAACTTTTAAGAACTTTTACTGGGCGAGTTCCCCCCATCGGGACTCTGGCCGTGCAGGGAACAATTCAGCGACGAGCTGAAACTTTTTCACTTCCTGGAATCAGGGCCGGCCCAGGCGAACCTTGCCGGCCCTTGATCGTTTCGAACCTGTTGGCCAACTACATGTGGAAGCTGACCTTAATCGTGGTTTCCACTTCTACTGGCTCGTTGTTCAGCAGGTAGGGTTTGTACTTCCACTGCTTAACGGCTTCCAAAGCAGATTGGACGAGAATTGGATGCCCGCTGACCACGTGGAGGTTTTCGATGACCCCGGTTTTACTGATGGTGGCCGCAAGAATCACATCACCCTGGATGTGGGCGATTTTCGCCATTTGCGGATACTGCGGCTCTATTTTGCGCACCAGGTTGCCCGCTGCCACGCCTTCCGAGACGCGCAGCTTCTGCGGCGTAGCCACCTTGGGCGGAGGTGCGCTGGAACCGATA
>DATIWA010000002.1:0-3441 GCA_035465515.1 Candidatus Limnocylindrales bacterium
CAAGCACTACCAGCAGAACCCTGATTTTGTCCGCCCGGAGACCCGCCGCAATGAGGTGATCGCCTTCGTCAAGAGCGGCCTGCGTGATCTCTCCATCAGCCGCAGCACCTTCAAATGGGGGATCCCCGTTCCCGGCGACCCCAAACACGTGATGTACGTATGGCTGGACGCGTTGAGCAACTACTGCACGGCGGTGGGGCTGGGCTCCACATCCAAAGAAGAGCAGGCAAAATTCGAGCGCTATTGGCCTGCTGACGTGCACATGATCGGCAAGGAGATCATCCGCTTCCACGCTGTCTATTGGCCTGCGTTCCTGATGGCCGCGGAGTTGCCGTTGCCCGGAGCAGTCATCGCCCATGGCTGGCTGCTGTTTGAAGAGAGCAAGATGTCGAAGTCGCGCGGCAACATCGTGCGCGCTGAAAGCGTGATTGAAGTCCTCGGCAACGACGCCCTGCGCTATTTCCTGCTGCGGGAAATTGTTTTCGGCCAGGATGGTTCGTTCAGCTTTGACGCCCTGGTGCAGCGCTACAATTCTGATCTGGCCAACGATCTGGGGAACCTCTCCAGCCGCACGCTGACCATGATCAACCGCTACTTTGGCGGCTCCGTGCCTTATCCTTCGCCGCTGGTCGCAAAGAAAGAGGCGGATGACGCCGTCAGGGAAGAGGCGGAAACCGCTATCGCCGAATTCAACCAGCTTTTTGATGACTACCAGTTCTCGCGCGCGCTGGAGGCCGCGTGGACGCTGGTGGGCTCCGTGAACAAGTACCTGGTGGAGCAGGAACCGTGGATCGTGGCCGAGAAGGAAGGCGAGGAGAACAAGGCGCGCCTGGCCACCATACTTTATACGGCCGCCGAAGCGCTGCGCATTGTCACCGCGCTGGCCCATCCCGTCCTGCCGGACTCTACGGCAAGAATCTGGCAGCAGCTTGGACTGGGCGACATAACAAGGTTCAACCTGGCTGGCCTCAAATGGGGACAGCTTCCGCTGGGCGGCAAGCTGGGAAAAATCGAGCCGGTCTTTCCCCGCGCCGACAAATCCGCAATCGAAAGGATGCAACAGATGGAACAGGAGCGCGCCAAGCAAGCTCCCGCAACTTCAACTTCAGCCGCCGCTGCGGCGCCTGCCCCCGCCGGTGAAGGCGCTCGTCCCGGTCAACCGGCCACGCAGGCCGCTCATGGACCCACAGAAGCCGCGCCTGCCGCGAAAGCTGCTCCGGCCCCGGCCGATGGAAAGATAAGTATTGAAGACTTCCTCAAAGTTGAAATGCGCGTGGGCCAGGTAAAGCACGCGGAGAAAGTCAAAGGCGCGGACAAACTGCTGCGACTCGAAGTGGACATAGGCACTGAAGTGCGCCAGGTGGTGGCCGGGATCGCTCTGGCCTATGAGCCGGAAAAGCTGATCGGCCGCAAGGTGGTTATTGTCGCGAACCTTGCTCCGCGCAAGCTGCGCGGCCTGGAGTCCAACGGCATGATCGTCGCGGCTTCCGCCGGCGAAGAAGGTCTGCCGGTGCTGGCCAGCTTCCTCGAAGACGTCCCGGTGGGGGCGAAGCTGAAATAGCAGGGCTTGCCGCAGATTGCGCTGATGACACTGATCTTCTTTTGATTAAGCGTTTCCAAAGCACATTGCTTCACTTGGTGGATCGGTTGGCAAAACCGTGTACATAGATTCCCACGCCCACATTGAAGGGCACAAATTCGATCAGGACCGCGCTGAGATGCTTGGCCGCGCGCGCGAGGCCGGCCTGGAGCGCATTCTGGCCATTGGCAGCGGTACAGGCCCGGGCACGTACGATTGCGCGCTGAAAGTCGCCGAACAGCATGACTGGATCTTCGCCAGCACCGGCCTGCATCCCCATGAGGCCAGTGTGGCCACGGAAGCCGACTACGAAGAAATGGACCGCCTGGCGCGGCATCCCAGATTAATTGCATGGGGAGAGATTGGCCTCGACTATTTCTACGATCACTCTCCGCGCGACATACAGAAAGCGGTCTTCCTCCGGCAGATGGAACTGGCCCGCGCAGCCAGGCTGCCCATCATTATTCATTGCCGCCCCAGCAACAACAGCGAGAACGCCTGGGACGACGCGCTGCAAATGCTGCGCGAGCACTGGTCGCCTTCCGGGCTTTCCGGCATCCTGCATTGCTTTACCGGCGAATGGAGGCACGCCCAGGCGGCGCTCGATTTCGGCTTCTATATCTCTTTCGCCGGCAACGTCAGCTTTCCCAAAGCGGAAAACATCCGCGAAGCGGCAAAGCGGGTTCCGCTTGACCGCATGCTCATCGAAACCGACTCTCCGTATCTCGCCCCGGTGCCGTACCGCGGCAAACGCAACGAACCGGCATTTGTGGTAAATACTGCGGAGGCAATTGCTCAGTTGCGAGGGACGACCAGGGAAGGGATCGGGCAGAAAACCACGGAGAATTTCTACCGGCTTTTTCCGCAGGCCAAAGGCTCAACCGCAAAGGGCACTGAGGCACACCGGGGGGCCCCATAACGGTTTCGCGCCACTTCTTCCCTGTGCTTCTCCGTGCTCTCGATGGCTATGGATTTTCAGCCGCTGGCACCGGCACCTTCTTCTCGCCCTTCAGTTCGGCTGCCGTCTGGGTGATGTTGCGATTGACGAAGTAATTGAAGAAGCCCCAGCTTCCGTACTTGTCCTTGAGCTGCGGCAGCACGGCATTAATCAGATCCTGCCCGGACTTCCCCGCCTCCTGGGCTTTGCCCACCAGGTCGCGCAGGGTGACAAGGTAATCGTGGAAGTCGCGCACGTCTTGCGAAGCAGCCACGTCGCCGTGACCGGAGACAAAGGTCGCCGATGAATGCTGCGCCATCAGTTCGTCCAGGCTTTTGATCCAGGCGTCGGTGGTGGCGTCAATCAGGTTGGGCAGGTGCTTCTGCCAGACCAGGTCCCCGGAAAAAACAACATTCGCGTCCGGCACGCTGACCACTGAATCGCCGCCGGTATGCCCAAGCATGTAACGCACCTGCACCACGCGCTGGCCGAGGTAAATATCCACTGCGTCCTTGTACACCATATCGGGTAGCACCAGCGCCTCCACCCGCGCCTTGGCTTCCGGCTTGGGATTCGGCCCGAAGAATTTCATGTTTTCCGTATGCAGCCAGCCGCGCAGGTTGCGCTGCGCCAGAATCGTTGCGCCCGCCCCGGCAAACACTGCGTTGCCGCCGGTGTGATCGAGGTGATAGTGGGTGTTCACCACAAAGCGGATGGGCAGATTGGTGACCTTGCGGATGTCAGCCAGAAGATCGCGCGCGGGAGCCACATCTTCGAATGTATCCACCACGACTACGCCGTTTTCGCCCACGATGAAGCCGGCGTTGCTGCCCGCCTTGCCGCCATCGGCGCCAATCGCGGCGTAAACGCCATCACCAACTTTTTTCAGTGTGAAGTCGGGATTCTGAGCACACAGCGCGAGCGA
>DATIWA010000003.1:0-1660 GCA_035465515.1 Candidatus Limnocylindrales bacterium
ATCTGGTGGTGGCCGCTGAGGAACGACATCCCGAGGAAGGCGCCGGCGAGACCGGCGTCGCGCGTGGGGCCACCGGCGGACAGCGCGCGCAGCAGGAACAGGAAAATCAGGGGCGCCCAGATCGCGCCGTTCAGCATCTGGGGCCAGTCCGTTCCTCCCATCCAACCGGTCATGCCGAACGCGCATCCGCCGGCCAGCGCCGCGAAGAGGCCCAACCCCCGGCTCCGGCAGAGGAAAGAGCAGAACAGGCCTCCGAGGTAATGAATGAGGACGAAATACCAGTGCAGGAAGATCTGGCGGACGAAGCCGTGCTTCAACGGGAGGGCGAAGAGGAGCCAGTTCAGCGGGTAGGCCGTGCCCGGCTGCATCTGTCCGATGAGCGACTGCCCGCCCCATTCGTAGGGATCCCAAAGCGGGAATTCGGGGGTGTGGAAGGCCCGGGCCTGAACCTGAATCCAGGGGACAATCTGGTAGGCGGGGTCCGGGCTATCGAGCCAGGTAAACTGGTGACTGAGAGTCAGCCGCCAGAAAAAGGCTATGTAAAGCAGCAACAGAAGTGCCGGGCCGCTTGCCGCTTTCGAGAATGCTTTCACCGGCCGAGACGCCCCTCCACCAATGGCAATAACCGTCTTTTTCGTTCCCGAACCATAAGAAACCAACGGTTAGTCAACCGTTTCTTCCTTGTAAGCCATTGATTTATAAGGTACACCGGAATTGGGAATTCCGCTACCTCCGGATGAAGGATTCATCTAATTTCTAAGGACCTACTCACAAATGAAAAAAGCTCTCCTGCTCACAATCTTTGTTGGATGCACGGCGCTCCTGGCCGGCAACACCTACCGCGTGGAATTGTACAAGCCGATTACGGTGAACGGCACGGAGTTGAAGGCGGGCGATTGCAAGATCGAACTGCTGGATAACAAGGTGGTCTTCAAGCAGGGGAAAAAGACAGCGGAACTGCCTGCCACCATCGAGAATGGCTCTCAGAAATACGTCTCCACCACGCTGTTGACCGGCGAGGGGAACCAGCCTCAGGAAATCCGGCTGTCCGGCACAACCACCAAGATCACGTTTGAGAAAGGCGCAGTAGCCAAGTCCGGCACAGGCACCTCCGGGGCGAACTGATACTCCAGCTTGGCGAAACGGCGGGCTAGCGTTTGCCCCAGTGCTGCTTGAGCAGGGCGAACGTGTCCGGCAGAGTCTGTGGGATGACGCGGGTTTCCGCTATCACAGACATGAAGTTCGCATCTCCCAGCCAGCGGGGCACCACATGGAGGTGCAGGTGCGCGGCAATGCCGGCTCCGGCAGCCTCCCCCAGGTTTAATCCGATGTTCATGCCTTTGGGGCGCAACGCAGCTTCCAGGCAGGCCTCTGCGTCTCGCGCCAGCGCGATCAGTTCTTCCAGGGTCTCCTTTGTCACTTCCGTGAGCCTCGCGGAGTGCGCGTAGGGAACAACCATCAGATGACCGGTCGTGTAGGGATAAAGGTTCAGAAGAACAAAATTCCACCGGCCGCGATGCAGAATGTAATGTTCCTCGTCGCGGTCTTTTTCTTCCGCGTGGAGACAGAACACGCACCCGCGCTCCGGCAGATCTTTGCGGATGTACTGATAGCGCCAGGGGCTCCAGAGATAATCCATACCGGCGGACCCGACCGGCGC
>DATIWA010000004.1:0-2253 GCA_035465515.1 Candidatus Limnocylindrales bacterium
GCCGCGGAGCACGGACTCGCTCTGCCCCAAGTGCGTGCCGGAGATCCGGCAGCAGATCGTGGACGGCAAGCTGCCTCATGAGATCCTGCTGAACGAAAAGGTGGGTGAGATCAAAGCCACCATCATTGAACGTGATGGCAAAATCCTGATGGTCAAGGACTGCCCTGTTCACGGTCATTTTGAAGACGTGATGGCGGTGGATGTTGATTTCTTCAAGCATCTGGAAGAAGTTTTCCCCGGCCGCGACATCCGGGCGCACAACGACGAACACCTGCACCATCACGGTACCAGTACGGTCAAGCACGGACGCGGTTCAGTTCTGACCATCGATTTGACCAACCGCTGCAACATGATGTGCGATCCCTGCTTTATGGACGCGAACCAGGTCGGTTTCGTGCATGAACTGACCTGGGCCGAAATCAAGCAGATGCTGGATAACGCCATTTCCATCAAGCCGCGGCGCCAGATGTCAGTGCAGTTCTCGGGCGGCGAGCCCACGCTCTCGCCCTATTTCCTGGATGCTGTTCGCTATGCCCGTCAGGTTGGCTACAACTCGGTGCAGGCGGCCACCAACGGAATCGAATTTGCAAAATCACCCGAGTTTGCCCGCCAGGCCGCGGAAGCCGGGTTGCGCTACGCCTATCTGCAGTTTGACGGCATCGGCAACGCAGCCAACTCGCACCGCCAGGTTGGCAACCTGTTTGACGTAAAGCTGCGCGCCATCCACAATCTGCACGAGGCCGGCGTGGACATTGTCCCGGTCACTACCATCGTCAACGGCATCAACAACGAGCAGGTGGGCCGCATCATCCAGTTCGCTCTCGACAATCCCAGGACCATCAGCTTTCTGAGCTTCCAGCCGGTGTCCTTTACCGGACGCGATGAGGAAATCACCGACGAACGCCGGCAGGCGCAGCGCTATACGCTCAGCCACCTGGCGCATGACGTCAAGAAGCAGACCGGGCTGGGCGAACCCGCGCGTGACTGGTTCCCCATCTCTTTCATGTCCACGTTCTCCGACTGGGCCGATCTGATTCACGGTCCCAGCGCCGATTGGGGACAGTTAAGCTGCGGTTGCCACCCGAACTGCGGCGTCGGCATGGCCGTGATGATCGACAAGGAGACCAAGGAAGCGGTGCCCGTCACGGCGTTTCTGAACGGCGACCGGATCGCCCAGGACGTGGCGCGAATCAACGATGCCGGCCGCGGCCGTTTCCTCTCAGTCGTTGGTATGGCGCTGGCTTTGGCGAAAAATTACGATCCGTTCAAAGCTCCGAAGCATTTCAAGCTCACCGACCTGCTGAAGAAGTTCGACAAAACCTTCGGCGCCAGCAAACAGCTCGACAAGAAGTACGGCAGCGTGAGCGGAGATCGCACGATTGAAGACATCAAAAAGCGCCGCCAGGACCGCTGGAACTTCCTGTTCATCGCGGGTATGTGGTTCCAGGACCTGTACAACTATGATTTCCGCCGCACCGAGCAGTGCATCATTCCCTATGCCACGCAGGAAGGCGAGATCAGTTTCTGTGCCTACAACACCGGCGTGGGCTGGCGCAACATCATTGAGAAGATGCACATGACCGCTACGCTCACCAAATGGTATGAAGAGCACGGACGCCATGAGATCTTTGCGGGAGGCAAGAAAGTGGGCCTCACCGAAGCCTCTCACAAGCTGCGGCTCAATGAGGAGCACGTGCATGCCGGCCGCAACACTACGCTGGACGAACTCGGTATCGCCCGGACGGCCCGCGACGAGAAGCTCCGCGCCCGCGACGAAAAGATCAAACAGGATGCCGAACATGCCCGGATGGAAAAGCTGTATCGGCAGCACATCTTGAAAGACCAGCAACCGGAGGGAGGTTTTGTCCCCCTGACCTCCATCGCTCCTGCCGGCAGGAATGGCGAGGCTTCAGCTTCGAAGCCTGAAAAGGAAGAAGTTTTCGGCGATTAACAGGTTGCGTCGGGAAATTGTGAAGAGGCACAAAGGCCGGTATGCTTTGTGCCTCTTTTGTTTGTAGACTGTTTCGGTGAACCACATGCCCATCCCTCGCCTTGCTGACCGCTCCCGGGCGAACTTCTCGCGGTGCTGGATGCTGATTGCCGCCCTAGCTGGCCTGCTCCTTGCGGGCTGCGCCGGTGTGCCCAAACACCCAACCTGGAGCAACGCCACCGGGGCAGAGCAGCACGAAAGGCTGATGTGGCAGGCCGTCCGTGACAAAGACTGGGCGAACATGGAGCGCCATCTGGCGCCGA
>DATIWA010000005.1:0-2652 GCA_035465515.1 Candidatus Limnocylindrales bacterium
GCCCCCATGGTGATGTTTGGTTTCGGCAATCCCATTCCGCACCACCACCGCTTTACCTTCTTTCATGATTTCGGGATCGTCTTTCAGGGACAGCCCAAGACCACGCTCAACCTGGCCGGCAGCGCCTGCGACCCGGTGACCGGTCTGGCCTGCGTGGATGCCGCGACCGATCCAACCATCCAGACCCAGGTCAAAGCCGAGCAGGACAAGATCAACAAAGACACGTCCATCGTGAAGTTTTATCCCGTCGCCAGTTTTGGGATCGGGTTCAGGTTCTAGGCGTAAGCCTGGCCGGTTGGCGAGCAGGCGGGCACAACTCTAGGCCCGCCACTCCCATTCCTTATACTTGCTCCGCAACTCAGCTTTCAGCAGCTTACCCGTGGATGTGTGCGGCAGCTCGGCGACAAACACAAAATCATCAGGAAGCTGCCACCTGGCGAATTTGACTCCGAGGAACTCTCGCAGCTCATCCGGCGTGACCCTGGCGCCTTCTTTCAATACCAGCACGGCCAGCGGCCGCTCCTGCCATTTTGAGTGAGGCACGGCGATGACCCCGGCTTCGCGCACCGCGGGATGGCTCATCAGCGTGTTCTCCAGGTCCACTGAGCTGATCCACTCTCCGCCCGACTTCACCAGGTCCTTGCTGCGGTCCACCAGGCGTATGCAGCCGTCGGGATCAATGGTGGCCACGTCGCCGGTGCGGAACCAGCCGTCGGCGGTCCAACGGTTCTCCGTGCCCGGCGCCCGGTAATAGCTGGCCGCCACCCACGGCCCGCGGACTTCGAGTTCGCCCATGGTCTGGCCGTCCCAGGGCGCGATTCCGTTCTCATTGGCGATGCGCGTTTCCATAAACGGCAGCGGCCAGCCTTGTTTGCAGCGCTGCGCGTATTGCCGGTCTTCCGGCCAGGACATCATCTCCGGCTTGAGCCGCGTTACTGTGGCCTGCGGCGAGGTCTCCGTCATGCCCCAGGAATGAATAATGTGGAAGCCATGCCGGTCCAGGCCGCGAATCAGGCTTTCCGGCGGCGCTGTTCCGCCGCAGAGGATGCGCAGCTCCTTCTCCGGCTTCCATGCCGGCCCGCGCTTCTCCAGCGCCGCCAGCACGGCCATCCAGATGGTCGGCACCGCGCAGCTCACGGTCACGCGTTCGCGCTCGATCAGGTCCAGCAGGTTATCGGCGTCCAGGTGCGGGCCCGGCAGCACCAGCTTTGCCCCGGCCATGGCCGCCGTAAACGCCAGCCCCCAGCCGTTCACATGAAACATGGAGGAAGCCATCAGCACAGCGTCGTACTGGGAGACGCCACAGGAATCCGCCATGCACTGCGCCATGGTGTGCAGGACCAGCGCGCGATGCGAATACAAAACGCCCTTGGGATTTCCCGTGGTGCCGGAGGTGAAGCACATGGTGGCGCCGTCCTGCTCGCTGATCTCCGGATAATCGAACTTGCCCTGCGCCTGCTTCAGCCAGTCTTCGTAATTTTCATATTCGCCCGGCGGTTTGCCGCAATGGGGCACAACAAAAATCCGTTCAAACTTCACCTTGGACTTGAACTTTGCAAGCACCGGCAGCAGCACGTCATCCACGATCAGAAAGCGGTCTTCGCCGTGGTTTGCGATGTAGGCGATCTCATCCGGATGCAGCCGCAGGTTCAGCGCGTGCAGCACGCCGCCCGAGGCCGGGACGCCGAAGTGGGCCTCCAGGTGCGCGTAGTGGTTCCACATCAGTGTTGCCACCCGCTCGCCTTTCTTCAGTCCCGCCGCTTGCAGGCATTCCGCCAGTTGCCGCGCGCGCCGGTAAAGGTCTCCCCAGGTATAGCGGTGGAGCGTGCCGTCCGGCTTGCGGGAAACGATCTCCACGGCAGGGAAGTAGCGGCCGGCGCGCTCCAGGATAGCCGTGAGCGTCAGCGGCGAATTCATCATGGTGTGCATCAGGAAAGGCTCCGTCTGGCTGGGGATTCTATACCAAACCCGTTCGCGGACCCGCTCTGCTCTGTTTCATCCTTCGGCCTTTCACGCCCGCTTTTTTGTAAGTTGGTTTCTTTCGATCTTTGATGAGATCTGGCCTCTTCCGGTCCCGCCGGATGCCCCGGCCTCCTGCTAACCTAATCCCGATTCCTGGAGTCTTTGTAATGATCGGGGAGGGACCTTGAACAACCTTGTCCAGGACATCCGCTACGCGCTGCGCGGGCTGCGCAAATCGCCCGGCTTTGCCGTAGTGGCCGTGCTCACGCTGGCGCTGGGCATCGGCGCGAACACCGCCATATTCACCGTCGTGAACGCCGTGTTCTTCCATCCCATCCCGGTAAAAGATCCTGACAAGCTGGTACAACTGTTCACGGTTGACCAGCGCAAGCTGCTGGCCGCGGTCAGTTTCTTTCCCTTGTCGTTTCCCAATGGGCAGGACATCCAGCGGCGGGCCCAGTCGTTCTCCGGGGTGGCGATCTCCAACGGTGTGGCCGTGAGCATGACCATCAACGGCGTTCCCGATCAGTATTTCGCGCAACTTGTTTCCGGAAATTATTTTGACGTGCTGGGCGTGCGCGCCGCGCTGGGACGGACGTTCCTTCCTCAGGAAGACGCCGAGCCCGGCGCCGGGCCGGTCATTGTGCTCAACCATGGCTTCTGGGAGCGCAAGTTCGCGGGCGACCGCGG
>DATIWA010000006.1:0-4771 GCA_035465515.1 Candidatus Limnocylindrales bacterium
GTACAAGCAATCACCCGTTCAGGCCCTGTTCCGTCCCAGACGCAGTCCCCGGACTTTGGTAATTGAAGGCATTTTCACTCAACGCCTTTAGTAACTTGTTACCGAAGGTTGAGGGTCAGACAATCACTGTGAGCCGCAAAACCTCAAGAGCACGAGGTAGAAGAGCAAGTTCTTTTCCGGGAGGTGATGCTGATGTGGTTCAGTTGCACTGAGCATCCAGCTATTTTGCGGAGGAACGCGAAGAGACGGGCCGGGGGCTATACGCTCCTGGAATTGCTGATGGGGCTGCTGGTCGCCATGGTGATGACCGGGATCGCGGTTCCCATGGTGCGGTCCGCGGTCAACGCATACCGGATCCGCAGCGCCGTGTCGGCAGTCACGGGGGCCATCCAGTCAACGCGTTATCAGGCGATTTCCTCCGGATATCCCTTCCAGATAATCCTCAACAAGGCGAACGCCACCTACACGATCCAGCGCTTCGATAACGCCACGAGCACATATGTGAATACCCAGGGCCCGGTTCCGCTGTCCGGGTCAGGCACGCCTGTGGTCCTTGACCAGGACGTGACTTTACAGTTCCGGCCAAGCGGCCTGGTGCAGGCCACCGTGGGGACCACAGCGCTGAGCTTAACGTTCGACCAGAAAACGGAACAAATTTTGGTTTCAAGCTATGGAAACATTCACGTCACACCGTAAAAGGCCTCGCACCCGGGGCTTCGGCCTGATTGAAGCCATGATTGCGATATTCATTCTGGCGTTCGGGCTGCTTGCATTGGCCGGAGTGATGGCCCAGCTCTCGCAGGGGGGCACGCGTTCACGCTACATGAGCACGGAAGCCGTACTGGCATCGGAGAAGCTGGACGACTTGAACCGCTTTCCGGCCCTGGATCCGGCGATAGCCGTCCCGAACGGGATCAGCGCCGGCAGCCTGGATACGGACATCACGCAAACCGTCGGCGCGCTCAACACGACCGTGGACTACTTTGACACGGTCCAGATCTCGTCGGGCAACGGCGCCATGCAGGAGACAATCAAGCAAACCGACGGCGCCGGAAACCTGATTTACACGACCACCACCCATGCTCCGGACGGGACCGTGACCACCACAAACACGGCCGCTCCGCCTCAGGCCACGTCCGACATGGTGACTTATCATCGGCGCTGGATCATTGAGAACAACGTTCCGGTGCCGGGCGCGCGGCGAATCACCGTGGCGGTGCTGCAGGACAACGGTTCGCCGCGAGCACAATTTCAATCCAGTCTGGTGCGGCAATGAAAAAAACAAACCGGTTTACCGGCGTGGCATCAACAATGCAGCGCGGATTCTCACTGGTGGAACTGCTGGTGGCCATGCTGATCTTTCTCGTGATCGGCAGCGCCGCTGTCAGTCTGGTGCGCCAGCATGTTCCTTTGTTCAGCGCACAGCAAAACCAGGCGGCGCTGAACATTGCGCTGCGCAACGCCGCTGCGCAATTGCAGATTGACGTTGTGAACGCGGGCACGGGCTATTACCAGGGAGCCAACATTCCCTCCTGGCCGATCGGCATGACCATTGTCAACAACCCGCCAGGCACCGGCTGTTATGATCCGGCAACCCACACATATGGCCAGGCGTGTTTCGACCGGCTCAACGTGATTGCCATTGATTCGAGCGTGCCTCCGGCGAACCCAACCGACATCGGCACGAACTGCGTGAGCACCACGAGCTCCACTCTGTTCGTCAATCCGGTAGCCGGACTCACGCCGGACCAGCTGGCCGCGGACTTCCACACGGGAGACCAGCTTCTGCTGGTCAAAAGCGACGGCTCGCTGATGACGACGACCATCCTCACCAAGGACGGGAGCACCAGCGGAGGCAAGATAGAGCTCCAGCACAATCCGACAGGGGCGGACGGGACCAACACGACCCTGGAGGATCCACTGGCGATTTCCAACACGGCCGACAGCAACAAACTGGGGACACAGTTCTGCAACAACGACTGGGTGCTGAAGCTTTCGCCCATCACCTACAGCGTGGACGCATCCGACCCGAGCAACCCCAAGCTGATGCGGACCCAGGGCGGGCAGAGCAATGTGGTCTCCGAGCAGATCATCGGGTTCAAAGTAGGCGCCATGATCCGGACGCAGGAGGCCAACGGCTACAACTTTGACGCCTCAACCTACGCGTACGACTGGACCCAAATCAGTGCGGTGCGAATCTCGCTGATCGGCAGGGCGCCCAATTCGGACGTGACCAATAATTTCCGAAATACGTTCGACCAGGGCCCGTACAAAATTGAAGCGATGTCAGTGGTCATCAATCCCCGTAATCTGAGCATGAACAACTAAGGAGGAGCCATGCGACGTCTCAAGAAGGTTTTGCACCGCGCGGAGACGCGCCGGCGCGGCAGGCAGGAACGCGGCGTAGCTTTGATTACGACCCTGCTGCTGCTCATGCTTCTTACCGGACTCAGTGTGGTCATGGTCTGGTCGCTGCGGTCTGACATGCTGATCAACGGCTATTACCGCAACTTCCGCGGCTCATTTTATGCGGCGGATTCCGGTCTGAACATCGCCCGGCAAGCCATGATCAACCAGATCGTTGCCTCCATCCCCGCGACCTTTACAGCGACGCAGCAGCCCATTGCGCCGGGCACCGAACTGGCGGTCCAGACATACATGAGCAAGACGTACGGCACTTTACAGGACATCACGGGGACCGGCAGCGCGTCCAATTCCTGGCCGGAGAAATTCAGAATCAGTTCCGTGACTCTTGCGCCAAGCCTGCCCGTCGGCTGCACCGTTTCCGGAGGCACCGGCACATGCGCCGCGCCGGTGGGTCCAATCACTTCCTACAATTACTCATACGACTACACCCTGGCGGCGGTCGGGCAGTCCCGCGGCGCGGAAGAAACCAACATTATCGACCGCGGGACGATCTTCGTGGTGGCCAACCTGATACCGGCGAGTTCCAAGACCAGTTTTGCGGCCTGGGGAATGTTCATTGACCAGTCTCCCATCTGCAACGGCTCCACTCTGGTTCCTGGAACCATCAGCGGGCCGGTGTTCACGAACGGCGCATGGAACTTCGGCACCAGCGGCCCGTACATCTTCACGGATTCCGTGGGCAGCGCTTCCGCGACGGCGGGATACCAGATCAGCGCCCGGCAATGCGATCAGGTGGCCGGTCCCAGCGACACCTCAAAGAATGGGAACACGACGATTGCGCCGAGTTTCCAGGGAGGCTTCAACCTGGGCCAGAGTTCCGTACCGCTGCCGCCCAATGACTTCAACCAGGAACGCGCGGTGCTCGACGGCAAAGGCGCCGACAACACGCAGGTCACGCCCGCCGATCTGCACAACAGCGTGCGCGATATCAACGGCAATCCATACCAGAACTCGAGCACTAAATCGCCGGGCGTTTACCTGCCCTATACGATTCAGGACGGCAAGCCCACCTTTACCGGGGGCGGACTGCTGGTGGTGGGCGACGCCAACATAAGACTTTCAACCGCCGGCGTCAGCGGCCAGGTTTACACAATCACCCAGGGCACCGGGACGAGCGCCGTAACTACCACCATTACGGTTGACCCTTCGGCAAACGGCGGCAAGGGCGCGACCACGATGGTCTCGGGTGGAACCACCCTTACCATCACGGGTATTCCGGAGCAACTGGATCCGGCCACCGGCGCGGTGCAGGGCCCGGCAACCATGCTGTACGTGGACGGCAACATCAACTCATTGTCCGGACCGGGCGAGGGCCTGCCTGCCGTACAGGATGGCTCGGCCCTTACCATAACGGCCGCGAACAACGTGACCGTTACCGGAGACATTCTTTACAAGACCAAGCCGATTGCCACGCCATCCGACACCCTGATTCCCGGGGCCGACAACGGACAGGCGCTGGGAATCTTCACGGCCAAAGGCGATGTTCAGCTTAACAACCAGCAAGCGGACGGAAATATCGAGATTGACGCATCGCTGGCGACGATCTCACAAACAGGAACCGGCGGCCTGACCAACATCGGCAACAAAATCAATACCCTGACCATCGTGGGCGGCCGCATTCAGAACCAGATCAAGAACATCAATACGATTACGCGAAACGTGTACTTCGACCGGCGGTTTGGATCGGGCTTTGCGCCGCCGTGGTTCCCCTCAACCACGGTCGCCCTGGGCGGCATTACCTCCGCCAACGTAACAACCTCGGTTTCGCGCAAGCAGTGGGTGAATACCAGTTCTTACTAGCAGGCTGTTGCCGGTTGTCCCGGCGAGGCTCGCGCCAAACGGTCTTGGATACAAACAGGCGGCCCGGCTGAGGCCGCCTGACTTTTTTCGGCTGCCGACCCGCCCTACTCGGGAAGGACCGCTGCCCTGCCGCGAATCTGGACCATCAGGGTAGCGGCCAGTACGGCCAGCACGCCGGCAATCTGCGAAACCCGCAGCCTTTCCCCGACGAACAGAACGGCAAATATGATGGCAAAAACCGGCTCCAGGCAACTGGCGACGATGGCGCGCGTGGGGTCCAGATACTTGAGCCCGCTGAAATAAAAAACGTAGGGCAAGAGCATGGAAAGGCAGGCAAACAGGAACAGAAAAATCCACTGCCGGCCGCTGAAATGCTCTGCGACAATACGCCAAGGAGGATTCAGGGCCAGCCATAGCACGGCCGCGCCGAGCAGCACGTAAGCCATGATCTTGAGCTGATGGTTGCGGCTGACCAGTTCCTGGCCAGCGATGTTGTAGAAGGCGAAGGAGAATGAAGCGATCAACGCGGCGATCACGCCCAAGG
>DATIWA010000007.1:0-5812 GCA_035465515.1 Candidatus Limnocylindrales bacterium
CGTTGGAGCGCTGCTCACGGTGATGTAAATCGTCTGCTTGAAAATTACTCCCGCTGCGTCTTTGGCTTGCACCGTCAGCCGCCGCGTTCCCGCGGCCATGGCCACGGAGTTGTCCAGCGTGCCTCCGCTTGAAGTCAGTACCAGGCTGCCGTCAACGTAAATTTGCATGAAAGAGACTGGCACGGAATCTCTGGTGGCTGCGATGACGCGCACCGGGGAACTCACTACGGCATCATTGGCCGGCGAGCAGATGGTCACCGAAGGCGAAGTTGGGCCTGGCGTGCAGACTGCTGGCGTGGGCGTAGGTGTTGGCGTGGGAGTTGGTGTTGGTGTTGGCGTAGGAGTTGGCGTTGGCGTGGGAGTCGGCGTGGGCGTGCCTCTCACGGTTACGTAAATGGTTTGTTTGAAAATGACACCGGCAGTATCTTTCGCTTGCAGGGTCAAACGCCGTGTCCCGGCATCCATGTTCACCAGCGCATCCAGGTAACCGCCGTCCGAGGTCAGCACCGGCCTCCCGTCAACATAGATCTGCATGTAAGACACCGGAACAGAATCATTGGCCGCCGCCAAGACACGCACCGGAGAGTTCACCTCGGAATCGCCGGCGGGAGCGCAGATATTCACCGAAGGCGAAGCGGGACCCGCGGTGCAGGTGGCGCTGGAGGTCAGATAGAAGTTCACCTGGGTATCCAGGCTGTCGCTTACGTTTTCGCTGATGGTGGTGGTGTCCCAACTCACCGCGGAAGTGGCCACGTTATAGGTCCCTGGGGCCACGGAGAGAGAATAAGTGCCGTCCGCGGCCGTGGTGGTGGAACTTCCGTCGGCGGTCACCGTCACTCCGGGAATCGCCGCGCAGCCGGACTTGTTGCGCACCTTGCCGCTGATGCTTCCTTTCCCGGTGTCAGGAAAAGTATTGTGGTAGGTCAGCGTGAACTCGTTCAGAGGGTCGCTCATGCGCTCATTGAGGAATGGCGAATAAGTTTGCACGGAAACGGTGTTGCTGGAAGGATGAAAGGTGATGACTCGCAGCCAGCCGTTGCCGCCGTTCGGGTAGTCCTGATAGTTGGCAAAGAGCTGGTTTACCAGGGCACCGGTGTTCCCCAGGTCCGCGCGGCGGGAGCCCGAGCCGCCAGTATAGTGGCCGCTCAAGACCATGATGACGTTGTACTTGCGCAGGCGCATCCATACTTCCTGCCCGTTGGCGTTGCCTGCGGGCATGTCCTGATCGTCGCAAACGTCTCCGCGTTTTCCGTTCTTTAACAGGTATGAGTGCACCACCACGATGGCTTCTTTGTCCTGATTGACGGAAAGGATTGACTCGGCCCAGTCCAGCGATGCGCCGGTCGGCCGGTACTCCAGAGTCATGAACAGGTACGGCCGGCCGTTAATGGTGAGGACGCCGTATGAGTTCGCATTGCTTCCCTCGGGAAAATTACCCTTGAAGAATTCCTTGCCCGAGTAACGCGATGGACCGAACCACTGGTTGAAGCCGGTGAGGTCACGGTTCACCTTGGGGTTGAATCCGTTGTAATCGTGGTTGCCGATCCCGAGCAGGTAGGGTATTTGCGCGTCGTCCAGCAACCGGAAAGCGGCATCCAGAGTCTGCATTTGTGCGGTGCTGGCGCCGTCATTCACATTGTCGCCTTCCACCATTACCATCTTGATGTTCAATGCATCGCGATTATTCGCAATCCACTGCATTTGAGCATTAAGAGCCTGCGGGAAAAACTCGGTTTCATTCTGCGGGTCCGGCAGGGCAATGACGGTGAAGTCGGCCCCATTGGTCTGGGCTTCGGAAGGCGCGTATGTCCCCACAGCTGAGCCCAGGATTACAAGGAAAGCGATGGCGAGACTTCGCTTAAGCCAACCGGATAGCTTCATGATGTCTTCCTCTATTTACCGTTAAGCTAATTGGGCTCAGGGCAGCTTACTGTGACGCTAGTCACGATGCGATTACGTAATCCGGCAAAATAAAAAGCCCCGAAGAATATCTTCGGGGCTGATAGTTTCCTGCCGGGTTTTTATGAAGTGTTCCACCGCGCAACCCAGGGGACGGTGAATGTGCGTTGATTCCCTCCGCCCCGTTGATGCGCTCTAAAAGCTAGTGCACCGTCACCGTCAGTGAAGTTTTTAATACCTTGCCCGTGGAGTCCCATGCCTGCACCACCAGTAAATGCGATCCTGTGGCCATGGCGAGAGAAGTATCAAGCGAGCTTGCCTTGATGTAATACGTTGAGACGTAATCCACGTAGATACGCATCGCGGTAATCGGCGCTGATGACTTGGCAGCCGCGGTTACATGCACGGGCGATCCCACGGTGCTGCCGGGTGTCGGGCTGCAGATGGTAACTCCGGTGGTGGAAGCCGAGCATACCGAGCCGGTTGTAACCTGGATCGTCAGAGGCGTTTTGAAGACCGTGCCTGCGGAATCCCAGGCCTGTACCACCACATAGTGGCTTCCCGCGCTCACCGCAAGGTTGACGTCAAGGCTTGCGGCCTGCGTGAAGTAGGCCGAGACATTGTCAATGTAAATTCTCATCGCCGTGATCGGGTGGGTTGACTTGGCGGCGGCGGAGAAGTGCACCGGCGAGGCGACGCTGCTACCGGAAGCGGGCGAACAGACCGTGACCCCGGTCGTGCCTGCGGTGCAGCCGGAAGGTCCCGGCGCAGGAGTCGGCGTTGGCGTTGGTGTAGGTGTGGGAGTGGGAGTCGCGCTGGTGAACATGTCAGACATCGCGCCGGCGCTCGCCGCAGCTCCCGGAAAGCTGGTGACGCCAAGCGCTTGCAGCACGGTGCGCAGCAGGTTCTGATGCTGATAAAGTGTCGTGGATCTGTACCCTTTCTTCACCTTGGGCCCCACGACGACCGCGGCAACGTGTCCGCCCCCGTGGGCCGTATCACTGCTGGCCCCTTCGTCGAACACAATGATGAGCAGACCGTCCTGCTGGAAGGACGGATTGCCGAGCAGGGGAGCAATGTTGGTTTTCAGCCAGGAATCGGCTTGCGCCAGGGTCCCATCGTGAGCGTTGTCCAGTTGGTTAGGCACAACAAAAGAAAAATCAGGCAATTGATTGTTGGCCAGGTCCGCGCTGAACCGTGAGAAGGGAACCAGATTCAGCTTCTGTACGCTGCTGTTGACCACGTCAGAGAAGTAGGAAAGAGGGTTGTGGTGGCGGATATACGGATAAACGTCGCCGCCTGTGTAACCGACCGAGGGCAGAGACTCGGCATAACTCTTCCAGGTTTTGCCGGCGGTAATCATCTGCCTGGCCATATTATCGGCGGTCACTGTGCTCATGTACCCGTCGTTGTTCGTGATGATCTGCCCGGCGCTCATCTCAAAGTAATTGCCGATCGAGGGATGGGTGTTGGCGTAATACTGCGTGGCCAGCCCATATTGGGAGGCCAGGCTGTTCAGATAAGGCATGGAGGTACTGCCAATGACACTCGAGTAGCTGTGGTTTTCCTCCACCACCACAACCACGTGATTCGATCGTGGGACTTGCGCGCTGACAATTGCTGGAGCAACCAGCAGGCACAGAAACGCGGCAATATTCTTCACTACAAACTCCAGAGAGGGATTTCGGCGTGCATAAGCCAAGGCTAGAGAGGCATCTACTCTGCCTGCATCAGGAGGAAACTTACTCGGCGGGCCAAACGGGCCTTAGCAGAATGTCTCTTTTGTACTAGAAAATGTCCGGTCGTCCGGAATCCACGGCCACGGCGTTCATATGCGATTGCCAGCGCCCGGGTGGTCCGTGGTCCCGTGCAGGACGCTCCCGCGTGGCGTTGCTGCTGCTCTACCGCAAATCTTCGGAGACCGTTTTCCTGTAATTCAAAGGATTGCCGCTGCCGTGAGCTGGAGTGAGGATGGCTGATGGGCCATGCGATGCTTCAGCGGACTTCTTCAGGACCGGCTGAAACCGCTCGCCTCGCAGCCCTGGATTTCAGCAAAGGACTACGCTATGCCTATCTCTGACTCGTTGCGCGCAGAAATCTCTCAGTACCTTATCGGCCAGAAGCTTCGTGCGCTTCGCTTGCGGCGCAGCATGGGACTTGCCCAGTTGGGCCAGCGCACCGGGCTCTCGCCCGCCCTTCTCTCGAAGATTGAAAACAGCAAACTGGTGCCTACCGTTCCCACGCTGCTTCGTGTGGCGAGGGTATTCGACGTGAGTCTCGATTACTTTTTCCAGAACGAGCACAAGGGGCGCGTGGTTTCCATTACGCGCAACTCGGAGCGGGCCGTGGTCCCCGCCGGCAACATGGCCCAGGACGAGTGCTACACGCTGGTCCGGCTCGACCTTGGCAGCGGAGAGCGCAAATTCCAGCCTTATCTTGCCGAGTTCGTCCCTGTGGCAGGGGGGAGTTGCAAACCTCATGCGCACCAGGGCTATGAATTCCTGCACGTCCTGCGCGGGTGCCTGCAAATCGTAGTGGGCGGCGAGGAAAGCCTGCTGCATGCCGGCGACTCCATGTATTTTGATTCCGGTCTGCCCCATTTCTATCGCTGCTTCGGCGACGATAAATGCGTCGCTTTCATGGTTCTCGCGAGCGCGGAAAGCAGCCATGCCGAGCGCAGGATGGAGAACCTGGAAGGCCTGCGGCGTCCGCCACAGCCGGTTCCTCCCGGCAACCGAACGATCACCACAGAGGAAACGCGGGGTATTCAGGCCAGACGGAAATTTGCGGTTGCCGGCTGATCAACTCGAGTGCCGGTCCGTACACAGTCTGGGTGTGCTCAACGGAATTTAAATGCTGGAAAAGCCAGTCAGTCAGGCGCAAGCGGCCCTGCATTTCGCGGGCCGCCTGATCGCCGCGCATGAACTCGAGCGTAAGGAGCTGTCGCATAAGCTGCACGATGACATCGGTCAGCGGCTGGCGTCGCTGGCCCTGACTCTGGTCCAGTCCAGGCAACAACTGGGAGCGACCGGCGCGGATGCCGTGAAAGGGTTGGAGTCCGCATCGCGCAGCGTCGCCGAAATCTGTAAGGAGTTACATGCGATTTCCCATGAGCTGCATTCCGCTGTCCTGGAAATCGCCGGATTGGCGCCGGCCATCGGGGAACTCTGTGAGGAGGCCCGCGACAGACATAAGCTTGACGTGCAGTTGATTGTCGGTAACCTGCCCCGAAGCCTCGCCTCCGGCCATTCTCTTGCCCTGTTCCTGGTTGCCCGGGAAGCCCTGAAGAATGCCGCCACGCATAGCCATGCACGGCGGGTATCCGTGGAGATAACAGGCATTGCGGACCGCATCAGGCTGCGCGTGGCCGACGACGGTATTGGAACGGACAGCAGCCGCACGGAGCGCGGGCTCGGGCTGCTGAGCATGCAGGAAACCATGGACTACATTGGCGGAACTCTGGAATTTATTTCGCAGGTGGGGAAGGGAACGCAGGTCATCGCCGAGGTGCCCTGAATATGCGAGATTCCGGCCCGTGGATTTGGGCCTCCTCATTATTATGATTATGCGCCTTTGCCGGATCTTTGATCGGCTGCGCCCGCGGCCTGGGAAAACCGCATCTTAGTACTAAAGAGCGCATCGGACCCCGAAAAACTACGGGTTGGCCAGCGATTCTGTCATCAGGTATCTCAAAGGGGTTACAATCCGGGCGACGGGGAGGTGGAATGAGGGCAAGAGTACTCCTGGCAGACGATCACCAGGTCCTGACAGACGGACTGACAAAACTCCTGGGCCAGTATTATGACGTGGTAGCCACCGCAGCCAACGGTCACGAACTGATTTCGCTTGCCCGGCAGCACAACCCTGACGTGATTGTGACGGACATCTCCATGCCGCTGCTGAACGGAATGGA
>DATIWA010000008.1:0-6014 GCA_035465515.1 Candidatus Limnocylindrales bacterium
GGGCGCCATTACCGGCTGCCCACCGAGGCGGAATGGGAATACTGCTGCCGGGCAGGCACCACAACGCGCTTTGCCAACGGCGATGCAAAAGAGGGAATGCGGGAAATGGGCAACGTTGCCGACCGGTCTCTGGCGGCACGATGGATCTGGAACAACGATGATCCGCCGTTTGCAAAAGGTACGCACCTGCCTCCTTACGCCGAGCCCTGGGATGACGGGTTCCCGTTCACTGCTCCGGTTGGAAGTTTCAAGCCGAACGCCTGGGGCCTGTACGACATGCACGGCAATGTCGGCGAATGGTGCCTGGACTGGTATGACTCCAGCTATTACGAAAGCTCGGGGATCGATAACCCCCAAGGTCCCCAGACACCGGAGATTGTGGACATCTCCAACGTGATTCCTGGGCTACCACCGCGCTCGCTGCGCGTCGTGCGTGGTGGAGTGTGGCTGGATCCGGCGCTGGGCTGCCGTTCCTCTGATCGGCAGACCCATCGCCGGCACACTATCGACTCCGCCGCTGACATCGGCTTCCGAATCGTGTGGGAGATGTGAGGTAAGGTCAATGAGCACTCAAGCACAGGTACCGGCGCTGCCGGACGTAAACGCGGAAACTTACCCTTATGAAGTTGTTCAGCACATGCTGGATCAGACGGCCAGCCTGAGCTTCTTCGCGATCCCCGATCCTGTTCATCGCGAGCAGGCAACACTGACGCCCGGCAATCCCGGAGACTTTTTCGGAATCAACGGAGGCTATGGAGTCGACGTCAGAAGTTCGCTGCACCGCTTTGATTCAAATCTCGGTCCGTCAGCTACACGCCGGGCCCTGGACATTGAACAGGTGGTGGGCGAAGCAATCGGCAGTCTGCAATGCCGGTGGATCTTTGGCACCGACAAGATGACGTGGACGCCCGGGCATGAGCCACCGATCACCATCTTCGATCCCTGGAGGTCCCAGAGGTTTGCGCTGACCGAAGCGCGTTTCAACTTCGGGCCGTTGCAGGGCTTTCAGGGCTACGGAGTGGGCAGAACTTTTCCCCAGATGATCGACGGCAAACATACGATTCTGGTCGGCGCCGTGGGCAACATCATGGAAGGGCTGGGAAAGTTCAGGCGCCTTGAAGGAACATTTGTGATGGCCGGAGTCCTGACTGAAGACCTGGGATTCCGCGGCAGCGTCACCTGCCGCGTTGTGGATCCGCAGGATTCATTCCAATCAAGGCGAGAGATTTACCCTCTCACCGCCATTCCTGATCCGGACCCGACCTCGGCGTTTCTGGTCATGCGGGGTGTCAAGAAAGACCGCACGATCAAAACCACCTTTGGACCTCCGCCTGGACCGGACCTGGTGAGCCTGATTACTCCGTCCCAGATGCGTGCGGTCCAACTGGGCTTCACCAGCCGGGGGCCCAGCGCCCCGCTGGCCGGGATGCGCGTAGGACAGGTTATTGGCGACATGGAAGCCGATGTCGCATTCAATCTGCTGGCGCCGCCCGGCAACTCCGAACACCCGGTACCGTTTACGACGCGGGAAGTCTACAAGTTCTTCGACGCAGACGGAAATGTGACCGGCACGGTTCTTGCCGGCGTGGTCGAGGGCATCTCCTTTGACTTGAAATTTCCGGCGGCGCCCGGACAACCGGGAGTACGGTTTGCCGGTTTCGGGCCGATCACAGGCGGAACAGGACAGTTCGAGGGGGCACAAGGCATGTTGACCGTGAACTCAGTCATTGGCATCGCGCCTCACGCCCTTTCACTGCTGCACGTGCTGTACCTGGCGGATCCGCAACGGACGCTGCGCGGCAGGGGCAGCCGGTGAGCCATGAACACAACGCAACTCCAGATCGTAGCGCGCGGCCGGCAGACCGAACCGGACCCTGACCGCATCTACGATCTGGACGACGATCTGGTCAAGTTTGTGGTGTATTCGATTGTCTCCGTGCGACGGGGCCACGAACGTTTTATGGACGGTGGAACCGGCCAGCTGGTAGTGACGGATCGAATGAGCGGTGACACATTCATGGGATGGAAGATTAGCGAGTATGTCCAGAACCACGGGTGCGACCCGGCCGATCATCAATACCTGCGCGTGCACTATGCGGTGGTGCGCCGCTGGCCGCGCCAGCCTCTCCGGTTCGACGAACGACAGATCGAAGCCATGCAGTCGATCAATGACCAACTCCAGCCGAAAGAGCTGAGGGACGAGAATTTATGAAGCAAGGACCAGTCTTAGACAGAAGCAATGGCGGAAGCGAAGCGGCAACAACAAGCCCTGCCCTGCCGGACATCAATACCGAAACCTATCCTTTTGAAGTAGTGCAGCGGCTGCTCGACGAGGCCGCCTACTTCAACCTTTATTCTCTGCCACAAGCTTCGGAATGCCACCCCCTGCTGGATCCTGCTTCACCCTCCGCACTGCGCGGCTTCAAGGTTGTGGAGAACCTGCATCGCATGACCAGCCGTCTGAGCACACCTGCACCGGCGCAGGGGCTTGGAGCGCTCACCCAGGTGGGTGAGAACCTTGGACATGCCACGCATCGCTGGATGCTGATTCCCGATGACTTTGCGGCATTGCCCGGGCTGGAGCCGCCGCCCGTGGCCCTGGACATATCTCGTTCACAGCGTTTCGTCATGCTGGACTCGCGGTTCTGGCTGGGCGAAGGCGAAGACGGGTTCATCGGCTTCGGCACCGGCACCACCTACCCAACGAACAGCAACGGCCAGCGGCAGCTGCTTGTGGCTGCCGTCGGCAACATCATGGAAGGGCGAGGGCGGTTTAAGGAGCATCAGGGCACCTACACCTATTGCGGCCGCATTTCCACCAGGGGTTTTCACGGCAGCCTGCTGCTCCGCGTGATGGACCCGGAAGGCAGCTTGCGAACCGACGTCTCTCTCCCCGCGATCCAGGAAATCAGGCATCCCGAGCCGGGAATCACTTACATGTTCTTCCGCGGTCAGAAGCGCGATCGCGCCCAGAAAACCGAATATATCTTCTCCTCCGATGGATCCATCACCGGGCTGCATGTGACCCAGCAACTGCGCGATCTGCACGTGGATTGCGCGAAGCTGCGCGGCTCCCAGGTTCGGGCCCGTTCGCAGGTGGGGCCGGTAATCGGGTCCATGACGGCGCAGATTACTTTCAACCTGCTGCATCCCGGGGCGCCCGGCACAGCCACTTCACCGATCCCTTTCAAGAGCTACAACACCTACACCTTCTTTGACCTTGAAGGAAGAGAAATCGGCACCGTGGAGGCCGATGGGGGAGAGGGACGGACTTTCAACCTGGCGTTTCCGGCAGCGCCGGGGCAAAGGGCCCTTCGTTTTGGCGGCTTTGGCCCAATCGTCAAGGGCACCGGCTGGTTTCACGGCATTGAAGGCTTGATGACGGACAACTCGGTTGTCGGCATCGCTCCCCATGCCCTGGCCACATACTACGTACTTCGGATTAATGATCCTGAAGGACGCTTTGCTTTGTAACCAAGGCCGGCGCTCCAGGCCTTGTTGATACACCAGACTCGACTTCACACGGCAGCTCGGCGAAACAGGGATCACTCCAGATCATGAGTCTCGGCCCCGGCTGCCTCTTTAAAAACGCAGGAGAGATGATTACCAAGGCAATGAATTCCCGGAAGGTGGTCGCGCTCCTTGCTGCGATTGCAGTTTGCCGGGCCGCGCCGGCGGTGGCCCAGAGGCTACACAATCAACGGCATGAAACCATCATGCAGGATGTGAGGACCCAGTTTGACGAGCTCACAGATCCCCAGCATGACGTTTTTGAAGAGGCACTGAACATGGCCGAGAACGTCCAGGAGAACGACCTGGAACAAATGCGGGAACGCAGCCGCGCACTGCAGGATTCACTTGCCGTGACAGTCCCATTCATGAGCTGGCGGGAATTTCGCGAGTTGGCTTTCAATACGCGCAAGCTGGCTTTGGAAATTGACTCCAGTTCCCCGTCCGTCGCCGGAGATTCAAGCAGCCGCCAGGCAGAACAGCGGAACCTGCAACAGAAAATCGACTCTTATGAAGCCTTATACCGGAGCCAGGCGGCCGGGATCGATGAAATCCAAAAGGCGCTTGAACTCGCCGTGCAGAACAAGACCAAGTTCCGGATGGATGTGAAAACTCTGGATGCCAGGGTTGCGGCCTGGCAGGGCGATTTGAACCATCTGCGGCAGATTACTCTTCGGCTCGCATCGCATCATCTGAATCGCCTGACCCTGGAGATAACGCTGATGCAATTCCAGGGCGAACTCCAGAAGCTTGCATTGCAGCAGGCACATCGCAAAGAACGCGTGGCCGCGCTCCAGAAATTTCAGGACGACCTGCAGGCATATGCCGGCAATCACCCGGAAAAAGCGGGCTGCCTCAAAGACGGCGGCCAATACCGGGATTTTGGGCGGTTCTCCACGTTGCTGGCGTCGCTCTGCGGCCCGGCGCACGATCCCGACCGCCGGATCACCGACGATCTGCGCAACCTTGCTCAACGCGCACGAGCGGGTGGAGACGATGCGGCAAATGCGAACCTTCAACTTCGCTCCGCCCTGATGGAGCTTACACGCTTCATGCACCTGGCCGGGGCGGCGCGTTACCAACTTCTCGCCGAGGCCATGTCCCTCTCGCACAACGAGCTGGTGTACCAGATTCGCCTCACCCAGATCAACACGCGGGAACATGAAGCGCTCATACGGGCCGGCATTCATGGCCTGGCGGCCTACGAAAAAGGCGGCATCAAGGCCGGTGATGCCGGCAATCTCATGTTCGCGATGCAACTGCTGGCAACCGCAGCCATCGCCCAGAGGAGCAAATGAACACGGGACGCATAATTCCAGCGATGGCGATTGCGGCTTCAGCGATGCTGGCTGCAGGTTGTGCAGGACGCACGGCTGAGCGGGAAACCGCGCGGCGCCTGAGCGCCAATCTTCAGGTTTATGAGATCCATCTTGACTCCTTTCTGAGGCGGCAACAGGCCCTTCAGAATGCTCGGCTGGCCGAGATCCAACAGTCAAGACGCGAACTCCTGGAGGATGAGGTAAACGGCTTTCGCATTTCTGCCGTGACCGAGGCGGCACGGGAAATGGTTGCTGCTCCTGTTGAACAGACCAGCGCAAGCCATGTCACCGCCTTACTGAAACGAGTGCATGAGCAGGAAGACCGGCTAACGGACAAGCTCCAGGCTGCGCAGCGAGAGACGATCCGGCAGACGCAGCGTAATATAGCCGACCTGCAAAACAGGAAGCTGCAGGTGGAGCAGGTCCGAAAAGCGCTGGTTCGCCTGTCGAACGGTTCCGGGCTGGCGGATGATGCAGACGATCTCCGGAGCTACATTGAAGAAGCCGGCGCTCCGGCAATGAAGCCTTGAAGAATTCAACAAAAGAGCCGGGAAGGAATTGAGCCGATATGACCAGGTCCGAGTCGCTCACAAAGCAGATTTCTGCGCTCGACAGGATCATTTCCGAATTTGCCGCTTTGTCCGGGGAAATAACGGACGGAATAGAAGCGCAAAAGGTCCTGCAAACAAAACTCATGGTCAGCGATCTCCGCTACATTCGGCAAAAGGAGCTTGACGAGATTGCTGCCGGGCAGGGAGATGATTCCTCGGCAACTCCGGAGCAGGTCCGCGACCTGGAAGGAATATTGGCCCGGCTGAAAGGATATGCAAGGAGCGATCAGGCAACGAGCACCGCCATTGCGTTCCTTATGCAGATCGCGACCGCCGTAGGCCAATTGGGGCAGCCGACTCTGGGCATGGGCCCGCAGTTTTGAACCCGATCAGCGCGGTATTGGCGGCTACCATCGCGAGCGAATCGAATAGGCCAGATCAAACAGCACGGCCCGGACAACCATACAGAGCAGGCCAAGAAGAGAGCCTAAGGCCGGCAAAAACTCCCGCGGCCATGCGGGACGTTGATCGTTTCTACCCATGCCTGATAAGCGCCTCATAAGCCTGAACCCCGCAACCGCCCGCAATTGAGACAGCAAAGGCGGAGAAATTTGTGCAAAATGAGCGCTTTCAG
>DATIWA010000009.1:0-4996 GCA_035465515.1 Candidatus Limnocylindrales bacterium
GACACTGTGCGCTGTGGTTGCTTAGGCTGGTTTTCCGGCGCGCAGTTCAGGATGCGCGCACAGTCCGCAAGCGAGACCGATTCCTCAATGGTAGAGACACTCGACAAATTCAACGCCAGAACCTTCAGCGAGCAGTTGCACACCAGATTCAAAGTTCACGCAGGCAATCCCGATCCGATTGAGCTTGAGCTGGCCGAAGTCAACGAACGTCCGACCTCGCCCAAAGTTGAGCTGTTTTCCCTGATCTTTCACGGGCCGGTCACGCCGCGTCTGGCGCAGAGCATCCATCACCTGGAACACGACAGGCTGGGAAAGTTCGAGCTTTTCCTGACGCCGGTGGGCCTGGAAGAGGACCGCATTCTGTACGAAGCAGTGTTCCACCGCCTGATCAAACCGCAAATATGATTGAAGTAGAAAAGATCAGCCTTCGTCCCGCCGCCGAAGCGGATGACAGCTTTCTTCTGTCGGTCTATGCCAGCACCAGGGCCGAGGAGATGGAGCGTGTTCCATGGAGCCATGAACAGAAGAACGCTTTCCTGGCCATGCAGTTCACTGCTCAGAAAGAGCACTATGCCGCGCTGTACCCGGTCGCCAGACACGACATTATCTATCTGGACCAAATGCCGGTAGGGCGGTTGTACCGCGCGTGGACAGGCGAGGCGCTTCACATCCCGGACATCACCATACTCCCGCAGTACCGCAGCTCGGGGATCGGCAGCTTCGTCCTGCGACGCGCGATGCAGGAGGCGGCCATGAAGGGGATGCCGGTGACAATCTACGTTGAAACGTTCAATCCTTCCCTGCGACTCTTTGAGCGGCTCCAGTTCCAGAAGGCCGAGGAGAAAGGAATTCACTACCTGATGAAGTGGCTTCCTCCCGCGCGATAGCTTTGTGCCGGGGCGCAAGGGCGGGAACCTCAACAGGAGCGGCTGCCACAGCCGAAAAACTTCCTCCCGCAGCCGCCAGACGGTTGATGACCGCGTTATACATGCCCGGGCTGGTCCCTTCCGGCACAATGAACAGCGCAAACTCACCCAGCGTGGAATGCGTGAAGGTGTAGGTCGCTTGCGGCGCTGCATCAGGCGAGGTCCCGGAAAAGAGCAGCATGAAGCCGTCGGTCTGGACCGCGGAGGTCTTCCCTACTTTTTTATTCATGACCGCAAACGCTCCGGGATTCGCCGCCGGAGGTGCGGGAAGGTCATTTACCGCCAGCAGCCTCAGCCAGAATGAATCTTCGCCGGCCTGCGCCTGTAAGGCCGAGCCAATCGCGGAAACAAAAGATTCGCGCTGCAGGCGTTCAAGAGCGGCATAGGGATCAGCGCTGCTCTTTCGGGTCTGGCCGTCATGAGCGCCGGACGCGGCCTTCCCTTCGCCTGCGGGGACCCGGGTCTGGGGCCAGACTTGCACGGGAATCGCGGCGGAGAGCGCCGCCCACACCCCATGTCGCAGAAATATCCGTCGCGAAACCGTCAAGTTCGCACCTCGGTTACTGCAAAAAATTTTGGCTTGCTGGGCACCTGGACTTGCCAGGATGAGAATCCGGAAAAACGTTGCTCCCCTTGTATCAGCAGTTGCCGCGAAAGAACAACCAAATTGTGGCGCTGCGCGTGACTTTGGTGATGAATTTTCTCTCCCCGATGCGTTTAAGCGCGCGTCGCGCAAGCGCAGACTCGGCTCCTGCCGGATCTGGCCGCGAATTTGCATCATCAGCGCCGGCGCAAAAAACTTTTTGCCGCCGTGGAACGACGCACACCGGGTCCTCGATGCAAAATCTTGCACGCATAGGAAACAAAAGTTTTTTCTTGATGCGCCTTTCTCTTGACAAAAAATGTGAGTACAAGCAGAGTACGTTTGGTAGGTCCCCCAACCAGAAAGTCTTGCTTTAAAAAGTTGGCAGAAGATTTCCTTGTTTCTTCCGGGGAAGGAAATTTCCTGCCCAACTCCGCTTCAGTTGTCCCCCCAGATCAAGCCTGGAAGAAAAGCGCAAGGAGAGTCTCGCGTGAGAGGAATATCCCTGTCTCCCATCAAAGGGATCGCAGTTTCCGCCTATCTATTTGCCCTGATTATCTTTACCGCCGGTTTCTTGAGTCGCACCGCATGGGCCACCCCCATCCAGGGCCCCGAGACCGGTCCGAGAATCTGGCTCCAGGACAGCCAGACTGTCCCCGTAACGCACGCGGGAACCGGCGCGCTGGCCTCTGGACAAGCGCAGGCCCAGGCGATGGTCTCAGCGGACATTGACGAAGATGGGATTGCAGATCTGTTGATCGGCTACCGCACACCCGGCGGTGGCGTGGTCTCCATCCAGCGCGGCAACCTGGACGCTTTTGCGCCACAGGGTAACGCTTCGCTCCAGGCCATTGCAGCCGGGCAGTTCCCTTCTCCATTCCTGCCGGATGCTCAGCCTCTCCTGGTTCCGGTCACGCCCGATTTCCTGGCGGTGGGCGCCTTTACCGGCTCA
This sequence comes from Candidatus Limnocylindrales bacterium, assembly GCA_035465515.1. Classification (GTDB taxonomy): domain Bacteria; phylum Acidobacteriota; class Terriglobia; order Terriglobales; family Acidobacteriaceae; genus Angelobacter. Next base: position 2,462 of record DATIWA010000009.1, read on the forward strand.
GGCCATCAGGACCTTGTGGTGGCGGCGCGCGGCGGAAATGCGCTCTACCTTCTTGCCGGCGATGGGAAGGGCAACTTTGCCGCGCCGCAGGCCGTAAATTTTTCGGGCGGAATCACGGCCCTGGCCGCGGGTAAGCTGGGGCCGGCCCAGCCATTCGCCAATCTCCTTGCAGGAGTCACCGGACCAAAGAACGTCACTTCCCTTCAGGTTTTTGCCGGCACGGAACAAGGGCTGCATGAACTGGCCGGCTATCGGCTCAGCGCTTCGGTCTCGGCAATCGATTTCGGCGATCTGGACGGCGATAATCTTCCCGATGCGGCAGTGCTTGCCGGCGGCCAGGTCAACATTCTTCACGGCGCTTCCATGCAAATTGAGGCCGTTTCGCTGCCCCTGTCGGCCGTCGCCGTGGCTCTGGGCTCGTTCATTCACGACCGTGACCCTCGGGCGCAGATGGCGCTGCTGACTTCCGATGGCGCAGTGCACATCGCCGTCCATGACAGTTTTGACCCGCGCCCCTTCACCGCGGACGAAGTCCGGGTAATGCGCCATGCCGCGGTGACCGGACAACCTGATCCGCTGGCGCCGGCGCCAACTTCGCTCAGCGAAGCGTGGAAGATCGTGGAAAGCTTTGCCGCCGCGGCGCCTTTTGTCAGCGGGGGAACGGCTCCGCTGATGTTTCGCACGCGTATTTCATCGAACGCCGCCGACGATGTGATGGTGCTTAACGCGGCAGCCGGACAGATGGTGGTGGTCTCCCATCCCAACTTGCCGGACGGCGCGGCCACATTCCTTCCTGGCGCAGTTTCAGTCCGGCCATACGCCGGTTCGCCGGTCTCGGCTGTTTCCGCTCGCGTAAATATCGATGGACGCCCCGGGGTAATCGCCTTGCATCGGGGTCAGGTGAATCCCGCGGTGATGATGCCGCTGCCGGACCCCATATTCAACGTGAATACCACCGCGGACATTGTTTCTCCAAACGCCTGCGCGGCGGCCGTGTTTGGCCAGTGCAGTTTGCGCGAAGCCATTATTGAAGCCAATGCAGCGCCCGGCGTGGACACAATCAATGTGCCCGCCGGCACATACACGCTGACCCGCACCAATGCGACGGCTACCACGGGTGAAAACGCCGCCTCCACGGGCGACCTGGATATAACGGACGGCGTCGCCATAGTCGGGGCTGGTTCGGCTCTTACCATTATTCAAGCCGGGACCACGAGCACGAACGGAATTGACAAGGTCTTCTCCATCAATCCGAACTTCAACAAGGCGTTCGATACCAGCCTGTCCGGGATGACAATCCGCTTTGGGCGCAATCAGACAAGTTTTGCTACTGATGGCTTCGGTGGAGGGTTTGATTGGGAAGCCAGCGGCACCGGCACCCTGTCTGTAACGGACGTCATCGTGACCGATAACTCCACCGCCGATGGCGACGGCGGCGGAATCACCCTCACCAATGGGCCGGGAGGCACGGGAAAAGCCACCATCAGCGCCAGCACGATACGGAACAACGTGGTGCAGGAATCTTCCACCGGCGGGTCCGGGCTGGGAGGCGGGATCTTTGCCGGCCAGCACACCACTTTCACGGTAAGCAGTACTACGATCGCTAACAACCAGGCGGTCCAGGCCACCGGACAGGGCGGCGGGGTCTTTATTTTCGGCCCCAGCGGCGCAGGCGGGCAGACTCAATTTCACGCAGTCACCATTTCCGGGAACCATGCGGGAACAACCGGCGGGGGTATCCATACAGGCGCAGGCATCCTGATTGATCAGGGCTCGCTGATCACCAGCAACGTGGCCGGCTCTGACGGTGGCGGGCTCTGGAGCAGCGTCTCATCTGAAACGACTACCGTTTCCCGAAGCACGATTGTTTCGAACTCAGCTACCGGGAACGGGGGCGGCATTCGCGTGGACAACAGCACGCCCAATAACTTCGTCATAAATTTCAGCCGGGTCCTTAATAACACGGCTGCTGCGGGCAGCGCCCTGAGCAACGGCACCGGAACCGTCAACGCTACCACGAACTGGTGGGGCAGCAACGCGCCGGCAGGCGGCATCGCGGTTGGCAGTCCCGCGGCAACGTTCGATACCTTTATCGTGCTGGGCCTCAATGCAGGATCCACAATCGTCAATCGGAATGGGAGCACGACGTTGACTGCGGACTTCCTGCATGACAATCACAATACACCGGTTCTTTTAGCTAATATTCCCGTGCTGGTGGGACTTCCCATAAGCTTCACGAACAACAGCAGCATTGGTTCCATCACCGGCGCCCAGACCACAATTCAAAGCAACGGCACAGCCACCGCAACCTATACAGGCGTAGGCCCGGGGACAGATCCTGTTCACGCGGCGGTGGACAACGGCACAGCCACCGTCAACATTACAGTGCCTGCTCCGCCGGTGATCATCAAGGCCTTCGGTGCGGCCAGCATTCCGCTGAACGGAAGCACCTCGCTCAGCTTTACGATTCAGAACAACAACACCACAACCTCGCTGACCGGAGTCGCCTTCAGTGATACGCTGCCCGCCGGCCTG
>DATIWA010000010.1:0-2521 GCA_035465515.1 Candidatus Limnocylindrales bacterium
CGGTACATTCGCGTGCGCACTCTGCCGGCCCCGTGGCGAAACCATACTCTGTAACCTTTGACCTTAAATAATCTGGCTAACTCCACGTCTTCAAGGATCTTATGGGCCACGGCGGTATGCCCGCCAAGGGCCTCGTAAGTAGCTCTCCTCACCAGAATGTATTGCCCGTTTGCAGCGACAATCGAACTGGCGGGATCGTTGACCTGGGCCGGAGGGTAAGTCCGCGCCAACTCGGCGTAAACCACCGGCAGCAGCGCCCGCTCATACCATGAACCGGTTTCCTGCTCCGGAGAATAGGAGAGCATATCTACTTCCCGTTCCTCAGCTTCTTTCACGGCAGCCGCCAACGAGCCGGGATAGTGGAAAGTATCGGCATCGGTAAGCAGTAGCCACTTCGCACCGGCATCCCGGGCGCCTGCAATCAGTGCGTTGCACTTGCCGCTTATTCCCGCATCGGGCTCCGGCGCGCTGATGACGCGCACTCCGGGTTCCCGCTGGGCGATCAGCCGGGTCCGGTCGGTTGATCCGTCATCCACTACGATAATCTGGAAGCCGATTCCCTGCTGGTTCACCAGAGATTCCAGGCATCGCCCGATGCAATCCTCTTCATTGCGCGCGGGAATGATTACCTGGACTGTGACTTGGAGCACGTTCGTTTGCATCCGAATCGGTTTATTATACGGGTGTGAGACCTCTCAGAATCATCTTCCTTGCCCTGCTGGGCCTGGCGCTCAGCGGATGTACAGACACGCCCAGCGCCGGCCTGACCGGCAAAGAGGCCCCGGATTTCACAATTAAGGATTCGGACCACACGGTCTCGTTGCATGACTATCGCGGCAAGGTCGTCGTGCTGAATTTCTGGACCACCTGGTGCCCGCCCTGCATAGAAGAAATGCCGGCGCTCATGGAACTGCAGCAGCGCATGGGGGACAAGGTGGTGGTTCTAGGCGTCAGTACTGACGAAAGCGACGCCGCCTACCACCAGTTCCTGATCAAGCACAAAATCAACTTCCTGACCGTCCGCGATGCTGACGCGGCGAGCGCCCACCTTTACCGGACCACCGGGCAGCCGGAAACTTTCATCATTGATCGCCAGTTCAATATCAGGCGCAAATTCATTGGCGCGCAGCAATGGGCCAGCAGCGAGATTGTCGAGTACCTCAACAAGCTCTAGCCCGGGACTCTTCCTGACCGTGCAAGCGGGCGGGGCGGACCAGCGGTTATTTCCGGGCAGCATGCGCCGGCCTGGGAAGAAAGCTCTTCTTGACCTTGGCCACCACAACATAATTCGGGTCCACCATCTCGCTCAGCCGGATTTCCGCCACTTTTGACAGCAGTTCGTAGGCGTCCATCTCGGAAAGCCCGTAATCGGAGTGTATCCATCCCACCAGTTCGGTAAATGCAATGCGCAAAGCGTCGTCCAGCGGACGATACGCCCCAACAGTCATGATGTAATCATCATTCTCGAAGCGCGGCCAGGCAATCTTTTTGCCCTTGATCACGCGAACCTGCACGCGGCTGCGCAAAGGCACCTCAATGGCTGTGCCGGCAACTTCGCCATCTCCCATTGCCGCATGACCGTCGCCCAGAAACAACATGGCCCCGGGCACGTTCACGGGAAAATAGACAGTGTTGCCCACGCTGGCCTCCGGTGAATCCATATTCCCGCCGAAAGCCTCCGGCACCACAGAACTGCGGGCTTCACCGCCGGCCGGAGCCACGCCAATGCAGCCGAAGAAGGGATGCAGCGGAATTTTCACCGTGTACTTTGAGTCCAGGGCCTGAAAGGTTGCCGTATTCGTTGCGTGATCAATGGGATAAAACCAGATCTTTTCCTTGATTGGCTCATTCAGCATGGGCGTGTAATTGGTGGAATTGATGGCTCCGAAGCCGGGCGCCAGCGCTCCAATTCCCTGATTGCCATTAACCTGGAGGTCCAGGATTTTTACAGCCAGCGTGTCCCCCGGTTCCGCGCCATCGATATAAAAAGGGCCGGTCAGCGGATTATCGCCGGGGGCCATGCTCAGGGTATCGCCCGGCTTCTTGATCGCGTCGCCAAAGCAATCCGCCGTGTTCGTCTCAAGGATGTTGCCCGGTTTCAGATGGGCTACCGGGGCATAGGAAGCCGAGTAAGTGTATTTCAGTTCACCTGGCTTCATGTCATAGTGGACGACCTTGCCCTCTTCCGGCGAACTCTGGGCAAATCCTGACGAAACCATGAGGATTGCAGCAAGAACCAGTTTCATGAGCAGAGAACCTCGCCGCGCGATTATAAAACACCCGTTCTGCCAGACGTATCCTGCCCATCCGGCGTCTGGCGCAAGCCGCTCTCTAGAGCCTGACGCGCCTGAGCCGCAGCGAATTCCCGATTACCGAAACCGAGCTGAAACTCATGGCCGCGGCGGCGAACACGGGCTGCAGCAGGAGCCCGAAGAATGGATAGAGAATGCCTGCCGCGATCGGCACCCCCAGAAGGTTATAGATAAACGCGAAGAAAAGGTTCTGCCGGATATTGCGCATG
>DATIWA010000011.1:0-13468 GCA_035465515.1 Candidatus Limnocylindrales bacterium
CGGAGCAGGGCGGGCCATGGCTGTGGAGCTGGCCTGGACGGGCGCGGCGCACATGACGCTGATCACCCGGCGCGAGTCGCAGGGAAGAGAAGTGGCGAATCTGGTCACACGAGCATCCGGCGTACCTGCGGAATGGCTGGCGTGGAATGGCGACGCTGTGGTTCCCGATGGCACCGACATCCTCATGAATGCGACCCATCTGGGCTGTGCACCCGACCTGGAAGCCGTGCCGGTCAACTGGACCAGCATTCCGGGTACGACCACGGTCGTGGACGTGATCACTAATCCGCGTCTCACGCGATTCCTGCGGAGTGCCCGAGATAAGGGCTGCCCGGTCGTCAATGGAGTCGAGATGCTTGTCCAACTGGCTATGCAGATCTTCCAAGGCTGGACGGGTATCACACCCGACGAGGCTGTATTTCAGCAAGCCGTGACTGCAGCTCTGTGCGAGTCCGGAAGCTGATTTGTTTACACGCGGACCGGCCGGATAAAGAACCTGTGTACTTCCCCTGACGCATACCTTCCAGGGAGGGCTAAAGCGAGGTGGTTGGCGGCGGGTCGGATTTTGAGGGATTAAACAGAAAAGGCGGCCATGCGCGGGCCGCCTTTTCTGTTCGGGGATGTGCCGGGTCTATTTTTTTCTTAAGAGGAGTCCGGCAACAAAAAATGCCACGGCTGCCAGCAGCCACTCAATGCGCCAAAGCTGCACTGCCTGCCAATCGAGCAGGGTAGTGGCGGTAAACAGGAAGCCGGTAACGGCCGCCGCAATGACACAAGCCGAGCCCAGGATCAGGGACACCAGCGAGGCGGTAGTCTGTCCGAGGGCATCACGCAGGCCGGCAAAATCCATCCAGGCGCGAATGCCGGTGACGGTGGAATCGGAAAGATTCACCTGCCGGTCGGCGCCGCAGACATGACAGAAGCGTGACCCCATTACATAGTCGGTGCCGCAGCTCTTACAGGTCTGCTCGGCAACCGCCGCGACTTGTTCCTGTTCGTGTCGAGGAGATACAACGGGCTTCCAGAACTCCTGGCGCTCCTCGTAATTTTGTGCCATATGTGCCATAGGGAGACCCTTCTTCCTTTGTGGAAAAGTGGACGCACATGAAGTGCCAAAGCCAAGCCCCCTGTAAACCAATGAAAAAGAAGGGTAAAAAGCACGGCGTGATGTGCTTCCTATGGGTTAGGTGAAATTATTATCAGGTAAATCCTTCAGCCTTCCCGGCGCCGCGGCATGCGGATGACTTTGGGATTGTCCTTGCTCCGGCTCCAGAAGCCGAGGAGCACAAGATCGGCCTCACAGAAGTTCAGCTCTTCCGGGCGAGGGTTGCCGTCATTGAAAATGTGCTCGTCCAGAAGAGAATGCAGCTCTGGAATGGAGATATTGAGATAGCCGGCAGCTTCGGATTCGGTGTAGAAGTCCTTGAGCGGCTTAAGCGGTCTGGTCATAGTTTGTCCGTATCCCGTCCTTTGGGAATGCGGGGGAGCAACTCTGTTTTACTGTTTAGCCGGGGGGAGCGAAATCAGGTAAACTTCCCGATAGCAGCTCACATGACACCTTACCGCCCCGTGCTGAAATGTCCCTTTGGTAACCTGCCGTTCCTGCTGATTTTGGTTACTGCCTTAGGAGTAACCCCTTTATGGGGTGGAACTTCCTCCAAAAAACCGGATTTTGAGGCCCTGACGCGCAGCGGCTGGGAGCACTTCTACAGTCTGGAATACGATCTGGCGCTGCGGGATTTCCAACAGGCGCTGGAGGCGCGTTCAGACGACCCCAGCGCGGTCAACCACGTTCTGGACGCCATCCTGTATCGCGAGCTTTACAGGTACAACGCGCTGGACACGCGGCTGTACATGAAGCAGGGTTTTATAAGTGGTAAACAACTGCCTGTTGACTCATCAGTAAAACAGCAGCTCCGGAGCCTCACGGACCGGGCCCTGGCGCTCTCAGATAACCGCCTTAAGGCCAACCCTAATGACGTGCAGGCGATCTATGACCGGGGGGTGACCGAAGGGCTGCTGGCGACGTATTACGTGCTGGTGGACCACTCCTGGTTCAGTTCGCTGCGCAACGCGCTGGCGGCGCGGCGCGACCACGAAGAGGTGCTCCGCCGGCGTCCGGACTGGGTGGACGCGAAGACGGTAGTGGGCGCCCACAACTCTGTTGTGGGGAGCCTGACGCTGCCCATCAAGGCGATGGCAGGCATGGCGGGGATCCATGGCGACAAGCAGAAGGGCCTGCAAATGCTGGCCGAGGCCGGAAGAGGCGGAGGCGAGACCAGCACGGATGCGCGAGTGGCGCTGGCGCTCTTTCTTCGCCGGGAAGCGCAGTATCAGCAAGGGCTGGATGTGGTGCACACGCTAATCCACGACCATCCGCATAATTTCCTGTTTGCCCTGGAAGAGGGCAACCTGCTCAAGGACGAGGGCAGGAACGGGGAGGCGGCAGAGGCCCTCAGGAACCTGCTAAGTCATTGTAAGGAAGGCAAGTACCCAAACGCCCACGTGGAGATGGCCTATTACACGCTGGGGGAGGCGCTGCGCGGGCAGGGGCAGTTGCAGGGAGCGTTGCAGGCCTATGACGAAGCGGCCAAGACCAACAGCGTCACCCAGGATTACCATCAGCGCGCGCTGCTGGCGGCAGGCGAGGTTTCAGACATGCTGGCCCATCGCCAGGAGGCGCTGCTGCAGTATCGCGCCGCCATCGCCCTGAATGACTCTTCAGAAGAGGCCGATACGGCGCGCAAGTATCTGAACAAACCGTACAAAGGGCGGTGAAACTTTGCGGACGCCGCTTGCGTATTTGAAACCAGGTCTTCACGACGACAGCGAGGATGTTATGTATTGCAACTACTGCGGCAAGGTCATTCCGGATGATGCGCAGCTTTGCGCATACTGCGGCAAGCGGGTAGGGGGCGTGGTGGCGCGCAAGCGACTGGTGCGTCCGAGGAGCGGCCGAAAGATTGCGGGTGTGTGCATTGGGTTTGCGGAATATTTCGACCTGGACGTGGCGCTGGTGCGGATTGTCTGGGTGGTGTGCTCGATCTTTGGCCTGCTGGGCGTGATCGCCTACATCGCCGCCTGGATCGTGGTTCCTGAAGAACCGCTGGCGCTGGCTGCGCCGGCGGGCGAACCGGGCAAAGTAGCGTGAGTCAGCAGGCCGGAACCACTTTCCGCAGCGGCGTTATGAGACTGCTTCCAATCTCATCGTTTGGCCATGACTTCGCGGAGCTGGTCCAACATTTTGTGCGCCGCGACGGCACCAGGGCCATCCGGTTCTTTTTCCACGTACGCCTGTAATTCGGCAACGGCCTGAGGATATTGCTTGAGGGAAACCAGAGCCTGCGCCCGCACCAGGCGGAGCGGCAGGTAACGGCCGGGTGTGAGCGATTGCGCCCGGTCCAGTTCGCGCAAAGCGGTCTGGTAATCCTGCTTACCGATGTGCGCCTTGGCCATCTCAAAATAAGTCTGCCAGGCCTCGGGAGCGAGAGACTGGCCGCGGGCCAGAGTTTGCAGGGCCTCGTCGAACCTGGCCTGCGAGTTCAGGGCTGCTCCGAGCACGGAATACGCGAGGGCGTAATTTCCGTCACAGTGGATGGCCTTTTGCAGGTCGGCGATGGCTCCCGGAACGTTACCGGAAAGCTGAAGGATGGCGCGCAGCGTCAGCGCATCAGCAAAATCAGGATAGATTTCAAGAGCGCGCGCCACGCGTTTTTGCGCTTCTTCCAGCTTCTGCTTGGCGAGTGCCTGTTGGGCCTTCTGGAATTCCTCACGGGCCTTTTTCGGGACTTTGAATTGCGCCACGGAGACGGTGTCAGCATCGCCGCCCTGAGGAGGCCCCTGGCTGGGAGGCATGCGCAGGTTCACGCTGGCCCTCCAGGAATTGATCTCAACTCGCTCTTCCGCCTGGCTTATCCCGGAAACTGCGACGACCTGGTAAACACCATGCGGAACGGACTGAAACTCAAAAACGCCGGAACTGCTGGTATAGGCAGAGCCGATGGTTGATCCATTGGTGACCTGGCGCAGGTCAACGCGCACGTTGCCCATTGGCCTGCCGCCCACAATGCTGTAGACCGTGCCGGAGAGTGAGCCCTCCTCACCGAGCCTGGAGATGGAGGAGTCGCCTGGCAACTGTCTTTGCATCAGAACGCCGGTTTGTGCAAAAGAGAAACAGGAGAAAAAGGAGAGAGATGCTGCTAGAAACGTCGCCCGCATGATCATGGTCTGGAACCTGATAATCTTTAATGTCAGAAAAGAGGGAAATTCCAGAGAGCAGGCAGGTGTATTTCCGGAGTGTTGCCTCTTGCTGCTGTGCGCTTGCGCGCTCTTGGAAAGTAAGATGAAGATTGCGGCGAAAGTGTGCCTTGCGCGACGTCGCCGGCAGAGAAGTTTATTTTCATGGCGCGAGGCAACGCGAAAAGATAGATTGACTGGGAGTTAATCGTTGATTATCCGTCCGGCCAGGAACATCACAGGATCCATCCGTCTTCCGGGTGACAAGTCCATTTCTCATCGCTATGCGATGCTGGGCGGCATCGCCGAGGGCACAACACGACTCAGCAATTTTTCCAGCGGCGCTGATTGCGCGAGCACTCTGAGCTGCATGCAGCAGCTCGGCTGTACGGTGCGCAGAACCGCAAACAACGTGGAGATCGAAGGGCGAGAGCGCCTGCGGCAGCCGGCAGAGAGCCTGGACTGCGGCAACTCCGGTTCCACGATGCGGATGCTGGCGGGCATTCTGGCAGGGCACGATTTTGAGTGCGAGTTACACGGAGACGAATCGCTTTCCCGGCGGCCGATGGGCAGAGTGATGACGCCGCTGCGGCAGATGGGAGCGCAGATCACGGCGGCAGAGGGCGACCGGCCTCCGCTGCGGATGCGCGGGGGCCGGCTGCGCGCGATCGATTACGTGATGCCGGTGGCCAGCGCGCAGGTAAAGTCGGCGGTATTGTTTGCCGGGCTGCTGGCTGAAGGGGAAACCAGCGTGGAAGAGCCGTACCGCACGCGAGACCACTCCGAGCAGGCGCTGCGGGCCTTTGGCGCGGAGCTGAGCCGCAGCCGCAATCGCGTGGGCCTGAGCGGCGGGCAGAAGCTGAAGGCCATTGAAGCGTTTGTTCCCGGAGACATTTCTTCCGCGGCGTTTTTTCTGTGCGCGGCCGCGCTGTTTCCCGAGTCGAACCTGGTGATTGAAAGCCTGCTGCTCAACCCGACACGGGCCTCTCTGCTGGATGTTTTGAAGCTGCTGGGGGCGCGCATTTCAGTGATCAATCTGGAATCGCAGCACGGCGAGCTGGTGGGCACGGTGAAAATCGAACACGGCAGGCTGACTGGAGCGACCATCGAGGGAGGACAGTCGGTGGCGCTGATTGACGAGCTGCCGGTGCTGGCGGCCATTGCTCCCTGCACCCGCGACGGGATGGAGATCCGGGACGCGAAAGAGCTGCGGGTGAAGGAGTCAGACCGGATCGCGCTGGTTGCGAAGAACCTGCGGGCCATGGGCGCCGAGTGCGAAGAGCGGGAAGACGGCCTGCGGGTCCCCGGCGGCCAGAAGCTGCACGGCGCGGAGATTGACTCAGGCGGCGATCATCGCATTGCCATGGCGTTTACCGTGGCCGCGCTGCGGGCCGAAGGGGAGAGCGAGATCCATGGCGCGGATTCGGCACGGATTTCTTTTCCAGAGTTCTATGACATGCTGGAAGGGGTGACGGAAAGATAGACGACAATCCGAGATCTGCCAGATTCACGGCCGGTCATTATAATCGCCCACCGCCGATGGCGGCTTCCCTCAGCAGACCAGCTGCTCGCGAGAGAGCTTTAATCCATCCAGATTGCCGAGGACGGTGACGGCGATCTTATCGGGCTGAAAGAGCGCGTTGGCCATGGCGGCGACTTCGTCCGCGCTTACGGCCTCAATCTGCTCAATGGTTTCGTCGAGCGTGAAGAAGCGGTCAAAGTACATTTCCTGCCGGGCCAGGTTGGACATGCGCGAGGTGCTGGATTCCAGGCTGAGCATCAGGCTGCCCTTGAGCTGGTCTTTGGCGCGGCGCAACTCTTCCGCGGGGATATGCTCGGACTTGAGTTCGCGGAACTCGGTCATGATGGATTCAACGACGCTGGGCGTTGACTCCAGCGAGGTGCCGGCATAGATGGAAAGGCAGCCGGTATCGCGATAAGGGTTAAGGTCGCTGTAGATGGCGTACACCAGACCCTGGTCTTCGCGGATCTTCTGGAAGAGCCGGGAACTCATCCCGCCGCCCAGGACGGTGTTCAGCACATAGGAGACGTAGCGCTGCTCGTGCGAGATGGGGTGGGAAGGCACTCCGAGACAAAGCTGCACCTGTTCGAGAGACCTCTTGTTGCGGGTGATGACGCGGGGAGTGACCTCCGGGGCCGCGCGGTGGAAGCCGTTGGCCGTGCTCTTCAGGGACGAGAACTTTTCCTGGATCAGGTCCGCGAAGGCGGCATGGTTCAGGCTGCCGGCGGCGGAGATGATCATGTTGTTGGGGACAAAGCGGTGATTGTAGAAGTCGAAGAGCTTTTCCTGCTCGAAAGAGCGAACCGTTTCCTTGGTGCCGAGGATCGGCTTGCCGAGAGGATGGTCCTTCCAGAAATTCTGGGTGAAGATTTCATGGACGAGGTAGTCAGGATTGTCTTCATCCATTTTGATTTCTTCGAGGATGACGCCTTTTTCGCGGGTGATGTCCCTGGGGTCGAACACCGGGTTGAGGACGAGGTCGCTGAGGATATCAATGGCGATGGGCAGATGCTCGTCGAGGACCTTGATGTTGAAGCAGATGGTTTCCTTGCCGGTGAACGCGTCCATATTTCCGCCGATGGAATCCACCTGGCGGGCGATATCGCGGGCGGAGCGGTGCTTTGTGCCCTTGAATACCATGTGTTCGGAGAAGTGGGAAATGCCGTTCTGCTCGGGGGTCTCATCCCTTGAGCCACTCTTCATCCAAATGCCTATGGAGACAGAACGAATGTGCGGCATTTCTTCGCTGAGGACGATCAAGCCGTTGGGCAGGACCTGGCGATGAATGTTGCGGGGCTCACTGATTGGGCGTTTTTGCGCTGCGGTTTCCATCACGTTGCTGTATTTGATTCTTACACATGGGAAATGGTCGCTCAGTGTTTTATATGTCTTTTGTTATGTTGGAGTTAAGGAGACGGGTCATTAATCCCCAAGCCAGCCATGTAAAATCAAGCCAGGATCCGCAGCTCATGGGTGAAGCTTCACAAACCGGTCTGCTTGGCCTTGATTTTCAAGAGCTTAGCTCGATTGCCCAAAAACATGGGCAGCCCGAATACCGCGCCCGGCAGCTTTTTGAGGCCATCTACCCGCAGCGCCTGAGCGCGCTGGATTCGGTTTCCACATTGCCGAAACAATTTTGCGCGACGCTGAAAGACGAAGGGCTGGAGATCAAGCATCCGCGGATCGAAAAGCGCTTTGAGTCGGTGGACGGCACCATCCGCTACCTCATCGCCATGCCTGACGGCGAGACGGTGGAAACCGTCTGGATGCCGGAAGGCGACGATGGCGAAGCCGGCGACGGCTCCGATGCGGGCGACCTTGAACTCACGCCGGCGACGCGCCCGCAATTCGACCGCGCGACCATCTGTGTCTCCAGCCAGGTGGGCTGCGCGGTGAATTGTCAGTTCTGCCTGACGGCGCAGCTGGGGGTAAAGCGCAACCTCACGGCAGGCGAGATCGTGGGCCAGGTCATTGCGGTGCTGAATGACCGGGGCGTGGACATGGAGCGGCAGAGGACCAACATCGTCTTTATGGGCATGGGCGAGCCTTTCCTCAACTACGCCAATTTCATGAAGGCCGTGCGCCTGCTGGTAGAAGGCGTGGGATTTGCGGAATCGCGCATGACGGTTTCGACCTCGGGCATCATTCCAAGGATTCATGACTTTGGGGCCGAGCCGGTCCGCCCCAAGCTGGCCATCTCTCTCAACGCGCCGAATGATGAGCTGCGCAGCCAGATCATGCCGCTCAACCGCAAGTGGAACCTGGAAATGCTGATGCGGGCGGCGCGAGACTTTCCTCTGCGCAGCCGTGAACGCATCACCTTTGAATACGTCCTGCTGGCCGGCGTGAATGACGCGCCTGAGCATGCGCAACAGGTCATCGAGCTGGTGCGCGGGACCCGCTGCAAGGTCAACCTGATCGCGCTCAATCCCGGGCCGGGCATCGCCTTCGGCACTCCGGAAGAGGAGCGCGTGCGGAAGTTCCAGGAGCTGCTGGTCAAGGCAGGGATTCCAGCGTTTGTCAGGCGGCCGAGGGGAAGAGACATCTACGCGGCATGCGGACAGTTGAAGCGCACTGTGGCGTGAACTTCACCACTGATCCAGAATCATGCCGCCAAGCGGCGAATTTTCGTGGACAGGGGCGATCGGACGGATTCGCGCACGGGGTCGAAAAACAAGATCCAGCGCCCAGATCAGCCGATGCAGACCTTTAGCTCTCTCAAACGCAGCACTGCCCGGAGCGCATGGTTTCACTCCGGGCAGTGCCATCTGGAAAAAGCGGGTTACAGGACCCTTACGTTCTCTGCCTGAAAACCTTTGGGACCCCGGGTCACGGTGAATTCCACTGCCTGACCTTCCGGCAAGCTGCGGAAGCCGCTGGACTGGATAGCGGAGAAGTGCACAAACACGTCTCCTTCACCGCTGTTGCGGGTGATAAAGCCAAAGCCTTTTGCGTCGTTAAACCACTTCACGATTCCTTGTTCCATTATTGTCTGTTCCTTTGTTATTTGGATATTTCCTGCTGAGAAGATTGACTGGTGGTGTGAGGTGGTTGTCGCTTTAAGGGCTGGACCGGCTCGCTAACCGCTGGTGAATCCCACTTAACGGGAAGTTTTATTGTACGCTCTGGCGAGCATTAAACCTAATCAATTCTCAAGCGTCGTCGCGCTGGTCTTCTAAATCGCGTCTGCAGCGGCAATTTAGTCGTAATTGATGCGGCGGGAGCCGTATTAAGGAGTAGTCTGGGAGCATGTCCCTCGCCAAGACCGCTGAGCCTCGCGCTCCTCGCCCCAAACCGGAAGTAAAAGGCCCCATCCGCTGCCACAAATGCCAGATGCTGTGCCGCGACGCTGAGGAATATCGCACTCACCACTGTGAGCGCGGAGCCACCCGCCTGTAATGGACGGCCTTTAGAGTCAAATGCCACCCCGCGGAGAAAGCAGAGCGCGAGTCTGAAGACTCCGGTCCCGGCCGCAGAAAGAGCGCAATGAGCGGCGGACAGCGCAGGCCATCCGCCGTGGATCGGCTTTTACGGCGCGGCTGCGGGGGCAAAGCGTAATGACCATGGCGAAGCGCACAGGCACGCGCGGCAATCAGCCCTATGAAAGAAGCATGGCTTTTTGACGCCCCGCAACGCCACCCTCCGGCCCCGGTTGCATATCGCTCGAAAGGCCCCTTTCGAGCCTCTTTGCCCCATAAGACACAGAAAAATTCAATTGACCGTACAAAATTGCTCAGTCTGCAACAAAAATCTGCCGTAAGCTGCCCGCATTCAATTTTCCCCAGGTAAGACCCAGGCTCAAGCAGCAGAAACGTAGTCCAGGCAGACCAACAAAGACGTACGCCCAGGAAAAGTACGCCCAGGTTCGGATCCGGCAAAACGATTGAGCAGGAGCACGCTTATGCATGCGCCCGACGGCCATTTACTTTGCGCTTCGTCATTCGGCTTCTTCTTCAGGTGTCGGGAAGACGCAGAATATTACCATTCAATTGAGGTTATTACATGTCTCCCAAATGGAACCCAAGACTCGCATTGTCCTTTCTGGTTGTACTGCTGGCCCTCTCCCCCATGTCCGCGCAAATTGCCCCCACGCTTCTCAACAAGCCGCCCTCAGGCGGAGGCACCCCGACGATGGAGTATCACGGCGGTCCGGTGATGACGGCCAATCCGATCAACACATACATCATCTGGTATGGCAACTGGAACGCCGCGGGGTCGGATACGCCCTACACACAGGCGCTGATTGAGCATTTCTTGAGCACCTTCGGCGGAACGCAGCTGATGCTGGTAAACACCGGGTACAGCGATGCCACAGGGGCCGTAAGCGGGAACGTGGCCTTTGGCGGCAGCATCACGAACACCAGCACGAAGAACCTCAACAACATCGCCATCAAGAAAGTTGTCACGAACGCCCTGAGCAGCGGCGCGCTGCCGACCGACGCGAACGCAGTCTATTTCGTGCTGACCTCCTCGGACGTCAACGAAACTTCAGGATTCTGCTCTTCGTACTGCGGCTGGCATGACCACGCCACCATCAACGGGGCTGATATCAAGTACGCGTTTGTGGGGAACCCTGATCGCTGCGCCAGCTCCTGCGAGATCCAGACCACCGGTCCGAACAGCCCGGCGGTAGGCGTGGGCGGCGCCGACGGCATGGCCAATGTCATGACGCACGAGCTGTCAGAATCGGTCACCGACCCCGACCTGGATGCGTGGTTCGACACGTCATCCGGCGACGAGAACGCGGACCTGTGCAACTACAACTTCGGCATCCATAACCTGTGCGGAACCGGGGGGCTGTGCACGGCGGCGGGCAACTACACCGCGGCCGATTACAACCAGACCTTCGGCAACAACAACTGGATGCTGCAGATGCTCTGGGAAAACACCACCCCAGGCGCCTGCGTCCAGCACCTGTAATAAGGAGGGACTTCTCATCAGCCCAGCCGGGTCGTCTGCTTTGCAGGAGGCCCGGCCCAGCTGCCCTTCTCAAGAGCCTGCCGGGCTGGTTTCGGCTGCATTTATACTGCTGCCATGAAATTCGCGCATGGCTGTGCCTGCACACTCCTGCTTGCGGTATCGCTTGCCGTCCAGCCTGCGGCGGTAAAGACGCCGCCGGGCAACGCGCCTGCTTCCACGCTCCAGATGATGATTCCGAGCCACAACAGCATGCTGCTCGGGGTGTTCTATCTTGCCGCCGGGGCGGAGCCTCATCCCACGGCGGTGGTTTTGCACGGATTCCCGGGCTTTGAGCAGAACCTTGATCTTGCGCAGACGCTGCGGGCGCATGGCTGGAACGTGCTGGCCATGCACTATCGCGGCTCCTGGGGAGTGAAGGGAGACTTTTCCTTCCGGCATGCCGCGGAGGACGCCGATACCGAGGTGCGCTACGTCCTTGAATCCGGGAATGCGCAGAAATACCACATAGATACGCACCGGCTCATCGTGATCGGCCACAGCATGGGCGGATACATGGCGGCATCTGCGGCGGCGCACAACCCGCAGGTCGCCGGCGCGGTGCTCATCTCGGCCTGGAACATCGGCGCCGAATACCAGTCAATGCGACACCTGGGCTCCGCCGCCCCGACGATTGAGAACGAGGCGAAATCGCTGGAGCGTGACGGCAACCTGATGCCGCTTGCGGGGACCAGCGGGGAGGCGCTGGCGCGCGAGATCTACGAGCACCGGAAGGAATTGAACTTCATCGGGCTGGCGCCGGCCATTGCGCCGCGTCCGGTGTTCGTGGTCACGGCCAGCGAAGGACTTGCTCCCGCCGACCACGCTCTGGCGGAGGCCCTGCGCAAAGCCGGAGACAGCCGGGTGACGGAACGGCACTGGGACACGGACCACAGCTACTCTGACCGGCGCGGAGAGCTGGCGAGCGCCATCCTGGAGTGGACAGAGGGAAACCTGGCGCACTAACGCGCGCGCAACTCTCTGAAACCAAAGCCACCAATATTCGCTTGCTTTTCGCCGCGCCATAGTTTATCTATATAGCCTGCACGACCGGGAGCGGCGCCGGTGGAATTCCCGCCAGGGTTTTCCTGAAAGGCCTGCAATGATTCGGCGCAGGATACAAGAGTAGCGTGTTTTGCATGCAGGAGGTTGGTCCCTCCTCGTCGCCGAGCGGGATAAGCAGGGGAGACGTGTCCCCCGCGCCAAGACCGCCGGAATCAGCCATCATTGAAACAAGCCCACAGCAACAGCCGCTGGCATTGAGACCAACCCGAGCCGGCGCGCGAAAGCAAACCTTCTTCCTTCAACAGCGTTGAACAGGCGCGATGGCGTCAGCACGCAGCTGTCTGCAAGGCTTCGTTGTGGCAAGGCCTCTGCTGCCTGCGTTTATACTGCTGCCATGAAATTCGCATAACCGATCTGCCGTTAACTTGGAGGCAGACGCATGTCCAGATGTATATTTCTGGAGAGCTGTTTGAAGAGTGCTCGAACCAATCCACAGGACCCGGGGGCCAAGTGAACGAGATCCAGCCGACAGGGAAGCCGG
Source organism: Candidatus Limnocylindrales bacterium (assembly GCA_035465515.1). GTDB lineage: Bacteria > Acidobacteriota > Terriglobia > Terriglobales > Acidobacteriaceae > Angelobacter. The sequence goes on from DATIWA010000011.1 coordinate 12,261, forward strand.
CGATGGAGCCAGCAGAAGAGCTGGAGCATCTGATGCTGGCCGCGAAAATCTCAGGAGTTGAGACAGAGATTGTATTGCCCAAGAGGGGCGAGATCGCCACGCCGCGGATGCGGCTGCATTATCTGGACTGGGGCACGGCGGGCCGGAGGCCGATGGTTTTTCTGCACGGGGCCGCCCTCAATGCCCATACCTGGGACGTGGTATGCCTGATCCTTCGCGAACAGTATCATTGCCATGCGCTTGACCAGCGCGGACACGGGGAGAGCGCGTGGGCGGAAGACGGCGATTACAGCGGCGACGCCCACCGCGGAGACATTGAGGCGTTCGTTGACGGGCTGGGCCTGGACCAGTTTGTCCTGGTGGGCCACTCCATGGGCGGATTCAACGCGTTCAACTACGCCTTCGACCACAGCCACCGTCTGGCCGCGCTGGTGCTGGTGGACGCCGGGCCGACCATGCTGGTGAAAGGCGCCAGACGGATTGTTGATTTTGTGACGCAGACGGCGGAGCTGGATTCGCTGGAAGAGGCGATTGAGAAGGCCATTGAGTTCAATCCGCGGCGCGATCCGCGGCTGTTGCGGCGCAGCCTGCTGCACAATTTTCGCCAGAGCCCGAGCGGGAAATGGACAAGAAAGACCGACCTGCGGATGTGGCACGGGATGAGGGACCGGGAGAAAGAGCGGGACCGGCTGAAGGAACGTTTCCGCCAGGCGGCGCGGATCACCTGTCCGACGCTGATTGTGCAGGGCAGCCTGAGCGATGTGTTCACCAGTGACGACGCGCAAGAGCTGGCCAAACAGTTCAAGGACGGACATTACGCGCAGGTCGGGGAGGCGGGACATACGGTGCAGGGCGACAATCCGCGCGCGTTTGCCGAGACGCTGGGAGATTTTCTGGGCAGAGTTCTGGCGGACAGGGCGGATTGACGGGAGCCAGAACCGCAGGAATCGCCAAAGTCGCCGTCATTAGGTCATTCGAAAGAGAGCTGACAGCAGTCATCGGTAAGAGTCCGGGGCAGTCCCGCCGGGGGAAAGCACGCCCTGCGGGGTAGTTTTTGTCGCAAGCAAGAAAACCATGAACAGCCACCTGCGGGGTGGCTTTTTTATTTTCCGCAGAAATTCCAATCGCAAAATCCCATCAAGCGAGAGATCCATGAAAAGCAAAGAAGAAGTGATTGCGGACATCCGGGAGTGCGCCGAGAAGCTGGG
>DATIWA010000012.1:0-9468 GCA_035465515.1 Candidatus Limnocylindrales bacterium
TTATATCAAACCCCGGCTCCGCAGGCACAAACCATTGCCGGCTGCGCTCCTTATCGTGGCTGGCTGTGCCCGGGACTTCAGTCGCCCGAGACAGACAGCCTGCTAGGCACAGCAGCCTGCCTGCTCACTGGAGTCCTGGACGCTTCCCCTCACGCTCGGCCGCGCACACGCGGCTGGACGCGCCCATGCCGCACATTCCACCGCACCGGATATTCCCTCGCCTCAAGAGACGCACCCATCCCGGGAGGCAGGTGAGAATCAGAACTCACGCCAACCGTCCGTTCCCGGGAGACTCATTCCTGGGGAGCGTAATAGCCCTTGCGGGCCTGTATTTTGTATTTTTCTTTGGTCGTCGTCTTAAGTTCGATCTTGCGGAAACTACCGTCATGCTTCTCATTGGCCGGGTAATAGCCGATGCTGTACTGGCTGCGCAGTTCGTCGGAGATCTGGGAGAAGGCCTTGCTGAGCTTGTCAGGGTTGCTCACGGTGATGACCCGTCCGCCGGTCTGTTCGGCGAGCTGGCCCATGTCGTGCGAGTCGGAGCCGTAGCGGGGATCGCTGATGAGGAGCACGTAGCAGATGGCGTCGGCTTTCTGTGCGGCCTCAATGGAGTCTTTCAGCCGCATGCGGCTGCCCTGGTCCACGCCGTCGGTAAGGATAATCATGGCTTTGCGCCCAACCTGTTTGCTCAGAATCTCGTCGCCGCCGAGGTAAACGCCGTCATAGAGAAGCGTTCCTTTGGGGTTGGACACAGGAATGGGCCCCTGCCCTATCCCGGGAAATCCTCCCCCACCGGACCCCACGTTGATGCGCGCCTTGTTCAGGCCGGCGCGCAGCATATGCACGTCAGAAGTCAGGTCCTGGAGCAGGTCCACATCAATATCAAAGCTGATAACGAAAGCCATGTCCTTGTCCGTGATGACCTGGCGGAGGAAGTCGCCTGCGACGATCTTTTCTTCCGGCAGCATGTTCTGCATGCTGCCGCTGGAGTCAATCAGAATGCCCAGCGTCAGCGGCTGATTGCTCTCCGCGGAAAAGTACCGGATGTTCTGCGGCTTGCCGTCCTCAAAGATCTGGAAGTCACTCTGCTTAAGACCGGGAGCCAGTGCGCCATGCTTGTCTTTCACGGTGAAGAAGACGTTTACCAGGTTTACCCGCTTGCGAAAAACAGGGGTCTGGTCCTGCTGGGCGGAGGGCGGCTGCGGCTGCTGCGCCAGCCCCGGAGAAAGATAAAGGAATGCGAGCACGAAGCCGATAATCAGGGTCCGCATGTCGACTGCCTTTCCGGTTTAAGGGATTGAGCCATTGTATAAGATGCGCCGCAGGGTGTTTCTGAATGCCCGGAGGTTTTACAATGGTTTCAGGAATCCTGGTGTCCCAGAGGAAAAAGGCGGCTGGAACCGCTTTTTAGGCGTTCCGCATCCAGCTTACAGCGCAAGGATGGAAAAAAGCTCCGATCTTACACCAGGTTCTCGTGTCGTTGGGGCTGTAAAAGTCGTCTTATATGGTAGGAGGAATGATGTCAGGCTTGGGATCTGGTGCAAGAGAGCTTGCTTTCCTGCTGGCGATGGCGGTCATCCCGCTGTCCGGGCAGCAGAATATCCCTGACGCCCCCAAACCCAAGGCGAACCAGCCAGCCCAGTTCCCTGGCGATGCTCCGCCGGCGCCGAAGAATCCGCGCCCGGCAGGCGATTCTCCGGCCGCGCAGCCCGACGCCACGCCGCCTCCCGCCGTTCCACGCAACCAGCAGGGGCTTGTGACCAGCCGCAATGACCTGTACACGTTCAGCGTGGCGGTGAATTTTGTGCAGGTGCCGGTGACCGTGCAGGACAGTTCCGGACATCTGGTAACCGGCCTGGGACCGAAGGATTTTACCGTTCTGGAAGACGGCGTAGCGCAGCAGCTCAAATTTTTTACCAGTGACGCTTTCCCTCTGTCCGCCGCGGTCGTGCTGGATACGGACCTGCCCTCAACCACCATGCGGAAGGTAAATGAAAGTCTGCCGGCCCTGATCGGCGCCTTCAGCGAGTTTGACGAGGTGGCGCTGTATCGCTACGGCCACACCGTACAAATGGTCTCCTCATTTACCGGAGCCACCAATGTTTCCACCCCCATGCTGAACAAGATCAAGCGTCCAGGACGTGAAGGGGGGCCGCCCATGGTGGGAGGAGGACCCTTTTCGCATTCCGGCCCGATGATCAACGGGCACGAAGGCGTTCCGGGGCAGATGGACAGCGGATCGAACCCGCAGCCGGTCCAGGAATCTTATGTATTGAATGACGCGATTCTGCGCGCCGCACAGGACCTGAGCCGCCGTCCCAGGGACCGCCGGCGCATCATCTTCGTTATCAGCGACGGGCGGGAACTGGGAAGCAACGCGCGTTATGACGAGGTAAAAAAGGTCCTGCTGGCCAATAACATTCAGGTGTATGCGCTGGGCGTGGACACAGCGGCCATCCCGATCTATGACCGCTTGAACCGTATCCGGGTGCCAGGGTTTGGCTACGGAAACATTCTCCCGAAATATGTTTCCGACACCGCCGGCAAGATGTACGCCGAGTTCGACCGCGGCTCCATCGAGGCGGCGTATGCCAGGATTACCGATGTCGCCCGCAATCAGTACACGCTGGGGTACACAACGCGAGTGACCGCCTCCACCGGCTATCGGACCATTGAGGTACGGGTGCACCGCTCCGGGCTGACGGTTTTAGCCAAACAGGGCTACTATCCGCTGCCGCCTCAGCATTTGCAGCGGCAGCAGCCTCTGCAGTAAGCAGTCCAATCCGCATTCAGCTCACCGGAACATGCACCGTTACTGGTGCATTCCTCCCGGAGAACAGGGTATTTACCCTGAACGGAGTTCGGCGCTGATGTGGTATAAACAATGCTTTCAACGGAATAGCTGATAAAGACCCTTGCGTGCGGCGGTTCGCGCCCGCGTCACAGAAAATTGAGGACAAGCGTTGAGTTTCATCAATTTTGCGGCCAGAGAAATCAACTGCAAGATCGTTTATTACGGCGCCGGTCTGGGCGGTAAAACTACGAATCTGCAGTTCATCTTTGACAAGACAACGGACAAGCAGAAAAGCAAGATGATCTCCCTGGCCACGGAGACGGATCGCACGCTGTTCTTCGATTTTCTTCCGCTCGATCTGGGGACCGTTCGCGGGTTCCGCACCCGCTTCCACCTCTATACCGTTCCCGGACAGGTCTTCTATGACGCCAGCCGCAAGCTGATCCTGCGCGGCGTGGATGGCGTGGTCTTTGTGGCCGATTCCCAGGCGGAGCGCCTGGATGCCAACCTGGAAGCGCTCGACAACCTGAATGAAAACCTGAAAGAACACGGTTACGACTTCAAGAAAATCCCTTATGTGCTGCAATTCAACAAGCGCGACCTGCCCAGCGCCATGGCCACAGAAGAGTTGACCAGGGAACTCCAGCGGAAAGGCGAGCCGATCTTCGAAGCGGTGGCGTTTCAGGGCCAGGGAGTCTTTGAGACCTTGAAGGAAGTTGCGCGCCAGGTGCTGGTGGAGTTAAAGAAGGGCTGAAATCAAAAAGCCGCCTCTTAGAGGCGGCCGCCTTGATCAAACGGAAATTTTACTTTTATTTGTCCAGCAGAGAGGCCGTTCCTCCAAACTCTCCGCGCGCTTTGCCCGCTCCTCGAACCGCGCGTGCCGGCATGGTGTGATTTGCGCCCGCATCGCCATATTTTTCCAGCAGGACAGGCACCAGGGCGCCTTCAGCTTCCTTGGTGAAAGTCAGGCCCTCGTCCTTCCTGTCAATGCGGATGAAGTCCCCCAGCCGGATTTGCCCGGTGGCCACCAGATTGGCCAGGGGAAAAACGATGTTCTTTTCAATGGCCCGCTTCAGGTGCCGCGCGCCATACTTCGGGTCAGTCCCTTCCTGCAGGAGGAAATTCTTGACCGGTGCGGTGCAGCTGAAGACAAACTGATGGTTGCCGGTGGCCTGGAGGATGCGCTGCTGCACCATGCCCAGTTCGATCTCCAGGATGTGCTCGAGGTGTTCCGGCTTGAGGGTCTTGAACACCACCACCTTGTCAATGCGGTTCATGAACTCCGGGGAGAACTTGCGCCGCGCCGCTTCCTGCGCGGTGCGCGTGATCTTGTCGTCCAGCCGGGGATCGATCTGGTTGGGCTTCTTGGAATTGCCAAAGCCCAGCCCGCCGCTCAGGATGTCGTTCATCTCTCCCGCGCCCAGGTTGGAGGTCATGACGATCAGGCACTGCGAGAGGTCCACACGGCGGTTGTCGCCGAGCGTCAGGGTGGCTTTGTCCAGGATTCCCAGCAGCAGCTGCCAGAGCGCGTCGCTGGCTTTTTCGATTTCGTCGAACAGCAGCAGGGTCAGTTTGAGCTTTTCAGTGTGCCACTGGTTCAGGGCTTCCTGCGTGAGCAGAGGGTGCGTTTCGCGATGGCCCAGATAGCCGGGTGGCGAGCCGATAAGCTTGGCAATCTCATGGCTGTGCTGAAACTCGGCGCAGTCAATCTTGATGACAGCGCGCGGGTCGCCAAAGAGAGCTTCCGCCATGGCCTCCACCACGCGAGTTTTGCCGGAGCCTGTGGGCCCGAGAAAAAGCAGGTTGCCAACAGGACGCCCCGGGGCGTTGAGCCCCGCCAGAAACATCTGATAGATTTCCACTACTTTTTCGACGGACTGCTCCTGGCCTACAATCTTCCGCCGCAGAGCAGACTCGAAATCCTGCGCATCCGAACTGCGACGGTTTGGATCAAGCGCCGTATTAAGACCGGTCCTCATAAATCTCCTCGCCTCTTCCGTCGAGGACGCCTCCTCGAGCATGAAACAGAAGAGGCGCTCTTGATGAGATGGATGCGCATGCTCCTGAGTTGTAATAACCGGAAGGTCAACATGCGCTGTCCTGCATCTCGGAGTTAGATGCGGATTTGGTGACGAAAGGACAGCAACCAGTAGCAACTTTGCTCAGAGTATCTGCACCTCATGCTAAGATGCGTCAGACCCCGGAAAGGCCTGAATGGTACCCAAGAAGTTCCGCTTTGCAACCACCGCTGCCCTGGCTGTTGCGGGGCTGTTTGTTGTAATTTTTGTCTTCACCCGTCACAGGGAACTGATTTCACAAATGCGCGTTTCCGCCGCGCAGAAGGCGCCTGTGTCTTCGGCACAGACCGCCGCTCCGGCAGGCCAGAGTTCCCTGCTCTCCGCAGCGTCCATGGCGCCGGCGCAACCTCTGCCGCCAGGCACCATTGCCGTCACGGCGAAGGCCTTGACCACGGCGCAGTTCCTGGCGCGAAATCACCTTACTGAATCAAAGTACATGACGGTGGCAGAGTACGTGGATGCCATTGCAGGCGCCAACAACGGCCGAACCGTCTTTAAGCGGGGTGAAACAGCCCTGGTTCCCGGCATCGAACCGCAGCCGGTCATGGAAAAAAGCCGCCCATTTCCTAAGGACGGAGAAGTCCGCGCCATCTACCTGACCGGTTCGACCGCGGGCAGCGCCAAAGGCATCGCGCTTGTGCGCCGCTGGCATGATGCGGGCGGAAATGCCGTGGTATTTGACATAAAAGACAGCGACGGCAGCATCAATATTCCTTTTGACCACCCGCTGGCGCGCAAAGTCCATAACCACTCCATCACCAATCTGCCCAAGTACGTGCGCTTCCTGCATTCCCTGGATATGCACGTGATCGCCCGCCAGGCGCTGTTCCGCGACGACAACATCGCGCAAAACCACAGCGAACTCGCGGTGCAGTCCCGCAGCCTGCATCAGCCATGGCGCGAAAATGGCAAGCTGGTCTGGGCTGACTCCTCCAACAAGGCAGTTCAGGACTACAATCTGGCGCTGGCCAAGTACGTTGCACAGTCCGGCGTGGACGAGATCCAGTTCGATTACGTGCGCTTCCCCGCCGAGGGCAACCAGGCGGACGCGGAGTTCGCTTTCCAAAAAGATCCCAGGCTCCACCGCGATGACGTGATTGCCGCGTTCCTGGACCGCGCATACACCGAGCTGCACCCCATGGGTGTGCTGGTTTCGCTCGATGTATTCGGCATCATGGCCTGGCAGCGGCAGGTTGATCTGAGTCACACCGGCCAGGACATCGTCAAAATGGCGAGGCACTGCGATGTGATCTCTCCCATGATCTATCCCTCGCACTTCTTCGGCATGGATGGATACGCGCACCCCGGCGATGCTCCGGAGCACTTTATCGCCGAATCCATGGACCGCTTCCAGAAGGTCACGGCGGGTTCAGGAGTGGTCCTCCGGCCCTGGTTGCAGGCTTTCCATTGGCGGACGAAGACCTATTCGCCGGAATACATTCTCAAACAGGTGAGTACCTCCAACCAGCACAACGGGATCGGATTTCTCTTCTGGAACGCGGCCAATGACTACTCCAAGCCTTTCGCCGCCATGCCGGTGATGATGAAGAACCCCAAGGTGTACCTGCACGTGGCATCGGCCACCGTGGCCCGGGAGGAGACTCCCCGGCCGGCACAGGAGCAGGCCGCAAAGGCTTTTTAGCCGGCTGCCGCCGCAACACAACGCTAAAATCGCCTCCCCGGCCAACATTTTCAGCCGGCGCTTGCTAAGCGCATGCAAATCTAAATGTTGGCCGGGACTTTTTTCGTCAGATATAATGTGCTATTCACGCGCGAAATCATATCTAATAGTACGGAACCTGCCTTAAGGCCTGTCACCGGACGGCAGGAAGCGGCACAATCTGACTGAAGGAGCCCGCATGGCGATTCAAGCGACCGAGAAGATCTGGCACAACGGTAAGTTCATTCCCTGGAATGAAGCCCAGGTCCACGTGATGTCTCACGTGGTCAATTACGGTTCGTCAGTCTTTGAAGGAATACGCTGCTACTCACAACCGGATGGCCCGGCCATATTCCGCCTTCGTGAGCACATGCAAAGGCTCATCGATTCCGCCCGCATCTACCGCATAGAAGTCGAATATACGCTTGACCAGCTCTGTGAATCCGCCTGCGAACTTGTGGCCGTAAATGGCGTGTGGCCCTGCTACCTGCGGCCCATCGTCATGCGCGGCTATGGCGAAGCCGGGGTCAATCCTTTCAACACGCCCACGGAGGTCTACATGATCAATTATCCGTGGGGCAAATACCTGGGCAAGGGCGACGTGAGTGAAGGCGTGGAAGCGTGCGTCTCATCGTGGTCCCGCATCGCGCCCAACACCATGCCCGCCATGTCCAAGGCCGGCGCCAATTACATGAACTCTCAACTGATCAAGATGGAGGCCATCGTAAACGGCTACGTTGAAGGCATCGCCCTGGATGTGAACGGGTATGTCAGCGAAGCTTCCGGAGCAAATATTTTCATTGTGCGCAAAGGCCGGCTGATGACGCCGCCCCTGGGCAATTCCGTGCTACCGGGCATTACCCGCGACGCCATCATTACCCTGGCCCGCGACCTGGGCATCGAGGTGGTGGAACAGATGATTCCCCGCGAGATGCTCTACATTTCCGACGAAGTGTTCTTCTGCGGCACCGCTTCTGAAATCACGCCTATCAAGTCCGTTGATAAAATCGCCATCAGCCACGGGCAGACCGGCCCCGTCACCCTGGCGCTGCAGCGCGAATTCTTCGGCATCGTGAACGGCAAGAACAAAGACCGCCACAACTGGTTCACCAGGGTGCCCGTGAAAAACCAGGTCAAGCAGCCGGTTGGCGTTTAATCAAGACGTTAAACAGGTGAAAAGGCCGCGTACGCGGCCTTTTGTTCTTCAAGCATTAACTTTTCTAATTGCTCTTTAACCGCTTCCTGAAAAACCGATTGTTACGCTGGCCCTTCCCCACAGAGTGTTCGCTTGGGAGGTAAACCATGGGACAGCTCATCAAATTCTACATTCCAGCAGATTTCACACACCCTCAACAGATCTGGCTGCCGGAGGAAGAACGGGGTAAGGTTCTCGAATTTCGCAGCCCGGCCACAGAACAGCCTTCCTGAGCAGCTTACCCGATGGGCACGCCATGCACAGCTCGTTGAGACGGCGTACTCCGTCTGGCTCATCTGCCCGGCTGCGCAGAATGACTGATGTGTCCGGAAAGCGAGCCGGCTACGCCGCCTGGGATTTTTTCATGTAAGTGCCCATCAGTTCCGCTTCCGCCAGAACGTGCCCTCTCATGGCAGCGTCCAACTGGCTGTGTGTGGCGCCTGGAGGAAGCTTTAGCTCGGCATCAAGGGCAAAAATACGTGCAAAGTAGCGGTGCATGCCGCTGGGCGGACAAGGCCCCATATAGCCGGTCTTGCCTGCGTCGTTCTTGCCCTGCATGCCCTCGGGCAGTCTTTCTTTTTTGGGCATCTTCTCGTTGAGCCTCTGCACGTTCGCGGGAATGTTGTAGAGCAGCCAATGAGTGAAGCCTCCCGCTCGTGGCGCGTCCGGATCATGCAAAACCAGCGCGAAGGTCTTTGTCTCCGGAGGAGCATTCCTCCAGGAAAACTCTGGCGAGATGTCCTCACCTTCACAGGTGTACCGGATGGGGATGGCGGTGTTCGCTTGAAAAGCAGAGCTACTAAGCTGCATACATTACTCCTTCAAGTGACTATTTTCTCTCTCCCGCCGGCTGCCGGCAAAGCCGGGCCGCCGGTTCGCAACTCTTTTTGTGTCCCAGGGTTGAATTTTGGAGGTGCTCCTGCATCTAATCAGTAATGAAGGAGAGTTCCACGGCTTCGCGCACCGGGAAGAGGGTAAAGGGATGAGTTGCGAAATCTGCAGAATTATTGAGCGGCACGGGCTTGATGCTTCGGCCCACGATCTCTGGTTCTGCTGCGACACGGAGCAAATTCCGGAGCAAACTCCTTCCCGCCCTCCGGCGGCAGCATCCATCCAGGGCATCTGGGATGGTATAGCCGTATGTTGGTTCTATCTGGCCTCTTTCCTTCGGCCATCTGTTTCGCTCGGGCGGATGCTTGATTCGCTTGCCCGGTGCAACTACACCCACGATCTTCCCAGGTCCTGACCGCGCTGCCATCGGGCTGTCCTGCGTCTGCTTGATTACTGGATCTTCAGCTTGTCCACGACTCTGCGCCATCGGGTGTACTGCTCTAAAAGAGCGAGCACCCTCTGATGTTGCGCATAATTGTCCACCTCCCCGGTGAGAGTTATATCGTTATCGTCGACCGTGACCTCGATGTCCGCGCCGTTGAGAATCGGATCGCCGCTGAGCAGGTCCGTGACCGAACGCTGAATACGCCCGTTGGCTTCGCTATGCGATTGCGGAGAGACGGCAGCGGGCGTCGGCTGCGTCTGCGGGGTATTTCCATCAGGGGCCTGGGATGAATCATTGGTCTGGGCCCGGGCCGGAGAGATCACCAGTGCAACGAAAAGCAGGAGAACACACGCTGGAATACGGGACATAAGGCCTCCTTGTCGTTGTGTTCGTTCTCTCTTGTGCTGATTGTCCGGCGGCGCCGAACCCGGGTCAATATCACGATTGAACAGGGGACCGCAACCG
>DATIWA010000013.1:0-2102 GCA_035465515.1 Candidatus Limnocylindrales bacterium
GATCAAGAAGGGTCAGGTCGCCGGCATGCCCACAGATACCTTCTACGGGCTGGCGGCTGACCCGCTGAATCTCCGCGCCGTGGACCTGATCTATGACGTCAAGTCGCGCAGCCGCCACAAACCGCTTTCACTGTTGATTGAGAGCGTGGAGCAGGCGGAGTACCTGGCGCGGCCCCTGCCCGACAGTTTCTATGAGATCACCCGCAAGTACTGGCCGGGCCCGCTGACCATCATTGTGAAGGCGTCTTCGCGGCTGCCTCTCAAAGTGACGGCCAATACGGGGAACGTGGCGTTGCGTTTGCCTGCTGCGCGGATCCCAGTGGAAGTGATTCGCGCCGCCGGCGTGCCGATTACCGCCACTTCGGCCAACATCAGCGGAGCCAGCGAATGCACCACGGCGGAGGGAGTGCGCGAGCAGCTTGGCGGAAAGATCGGGCTTATCGTGGATGGCGGCACCAGCCCGCGCGAAGTGGCCTCGACCATCCTGGACATGAGTGAACCAGGAAAGTGCAGCATCCTGCGGCATGGCGCGATTCCTGAAAACGAGTTAGCCGAATTCCTTGCGTGATGCCGGCAAAATTCCGCAAGAGATGGCTGCTCTGGCTGCTGCCGGCGGCGGTTGGCTACGTCGCGGTGCTCTATGCGGCCATTGTGCGGCAATCTTCCATCAATGAAGCCCGTCCCGCGGACGCCATCGTAGTTTTTGGCGCTGCGCAGTATGACGGCCGCCCGTCACCGGTGTACAAGGCCCGGCTGGACCATGCGTCCCAGCTCTACCATTCCGGGGTGGCCGACCTGGTGATTACCACGGGAGGCGCGGCCAATGATCCCAAGTTCAATGAAGGCGTGGTAGGCCGGGAGTACCTGAAGAAGCTTGGAGTTCCTGACAACCAGTTGATCGCGGAAACGCAAAGCCCTGACACGGCAGAGTCTGCGCGTCGCGTGGCCACGATCCTCCGCGCCAACCGCATGAAATCCTGCGTCGCCGTAAGCGATGGCTACCATCTGTTCCGGGTCAAGAAGTTGCTGGAGAGGGAAGGGATCACGGCTTACGGTTCGCCGCGCACCAATTCCAGGCCGCAAAGTTTCTGGAAGCGGCAGGAGGCCATTTTCCATGAGATTGCCAGTTACACGCTGTCGCTGGCGCACGTGATATGAAACAGCGCGGCACCGGCTACGGGCTGGTCCAGATGCCGGTCTAGTCTTTCCGCGTCTGGCGCAAGCCGAACCAGTTGCCTTCCGAATCCAGGAAAATTGCGAATGGCCCCCAGGGCAACTGCTTGGGAGGCTGGGTAAACGCCACACCGCGCGAGGACAGCTCTTTGTATTTCTCTTCGATATCTTCGCACTCGAAGACCACAGAAGGCTTGCGCTGCGCCCAGTCCTGCATCATTGACGCCGGATAGAGCACCAGGCATGATTCCGCGTCCGGGCCGCCAAGCTCAACCCAACTGACGTCCAGGCCGATGGGATGGCTGCGGTGTACCACAAGGCCGATTTTTTGCGTCCAGAACTCCAGAGCGGCCTTCTGGTCATGTACGTAAACGGCAACAGTTGAAATTTTCATCTTGGGGCGGTTCAGAACCCATGGGGCAGTTCGGCTTTCGTTCGGGTTTCGAGAACACGGTCGAATCCCGGAACTCGAGATTTTGAGCTATTCGGGACCCGCATCCGGCGAAGGGCCCGGGCATGACTTCCGGCAGGCAGCTTACATGATTGCATAAATCATTCCAACTGCGGCGGCGGTGCTGAGAAGATTCACCATGTCGTTGTTCAGGTAGCCGCGGCGCTCCCACAGAGCGCCCAGCAGGCTGTCCACGAGGGCACCGAGGAATCCGACGATGGCGATGGCGGCCGCCTGATGGTGCGTGACGAGCTTGAACGCCGCCGCCGCAGCAGCGATGGCCCCCGCCGCTACCAGGGACGCCACGGTTCCATAGACGGTGATACCGCCATCTACGCCGGCGGGGACTGGCTGCCAGCTGGTCAGAAGCACGGTTTTGCCGGGGAATGCCATGCCCGCTTCACTGGAACACGTATCGGCGGCGGCTTCTGCCAGCGCAGCCAGGGCGAGCATCTGCCAGCCCTGGGGAGAAAGCACC
>DATIWA010000014.1:0-1646 GCA_035465515.1 Candidatus Limnocylindrales bacterium
CTAGATACTGAGGTGGTCTTTCCATTGACTTCGAAGGTAATTACCAGTAAGTTGTCCTCGTTTCCCTGCCTTTAAGGGTATTTTGACGTGTCGCTAAGAATCCTATTTGCCGATGACAGCGTAACCGCCCAGAATATGGGCAAGAAGATCCTCACCGAAGCCGGCTATGAGGTGGTGGCTGTCAGCAATGGCGCCGCAGCAGTAAAAAAGATTGCCGAGCAGAAACCGGACATCATCATCCTGGATGTCTATATGCCGGGATACAGCGGGCTGGAAGTCTGCGAAAAAGTCCGGTCCTCGATTGCCACCATCAAGACCCCGGTTCTTTTGACCGTAGGCAAGATGGAGCCTTATAAGCCGGAAGACGCCAACCGCGTGCGCGCTGATGGCGTGATCATCAAGCCCTTTGAAGCCAGCGATCTGCTTGCGATTATTAAGAAATTCGAGGAGAGGATCGGCCAGATGCCGCCTCCTCCCCTGGTGCAACAGGCCCCAGCGCCTGTGCCCATAGAAGAGATCAAGGTTGAGGCGCCGGAGGTCCAGCATCAACCGCCGCCACCGCCTCCAATTGCGCGCTCAACAGTTGAAGTCCCGGACCACATGGCTACAGCCTCAGCCTTCAGCGAAATGCTCGGCACGGATGCCAGCCATATGGAATATCATGCGCCGCCCGCTCCGCAGGCCGCGCCGGTTCCGCAGCCCGAAGCCGCGGCGGCGACTGCCGTTTCGGATTACGTTCTGCCCACTTCGTGGCAGCCGGAAGCGGAACCGCAAGCCGCCATTGTCCAGGCGCCGGAAGCGGCTGCACCCGTGGAACGAGTGCCCGAGTCCCTGCCGCGCCCCATACAGATTCCGGTCTACCGCGAGCCAGAACCTGCCAGTTATGAACTGGTACACACCGCTGCGGCGCCGATTCCAGATGTTGAGATTCCGCGCGAACCTGCGCTACAGGAGACGCACGCCGAGGCCACGCGCAACACCGTGGCGGACTCTCGCGAGCCCGGGCTCATCCCGACATTCCAGGACCCGCCGCCCGGTCATTCAAGCGAAATTGCGGATCTGCCACCCTCCGCGGTCCCCGAGTTGAGTTCTATTCAGGAAAGTCCGGTAATCGCTGCGCCCGCGGTTGAAAGTATGCCGGTCCCTGTCGCCGCTGCAAGTTCATCCGTCAATGACGCGGATTTCGAGGCCCGGGTGGCCGCCGCCATGGCCGCATACAGCCAGCCTCAGGAACCGCAGCCGGAGATAACCGAGGCAGTTGAGACCTTTCCTGCGCCTGTTTCCGTACAGCAACCGGAGGAGCAGCCGTTCAGTAATCCTGGGGCTGTTGCTGAAGCTCCTGTTGATTTTGAATATCGCCCGTCTGTCAATTCTCCGGCGATGGAAAACGCGGTGCCGGAGCCGGTGGTCATCGCTCCCGAACCGGAAGTTATCTCAGTTCCTCCTGTCCCTGGAGCTATGGAGCCGTAGCCGGCCCATGCCGCCGACCTGGGAACCAATCACCACGCTGTGGCCGCCAGGGTAGAAGAAGAAATTCCTGCCGCGGTTGTGGCGATCACAGATGCGGCTGCCAGTGACGGGGCCGACCATGAGAACATTGCCCAGGCAGTCCATCGGGTGATGGAGCGCATGAAAGGCGACCTGGT
>DATIWA010000015.1:0-8332 GCA_035465515.1 Candidatus Limnocylindrales bacterium
AGATGATGGCGCAGGCTTTTCCAGAGGCAATGGTGAGGATAGGTGCGAATCTCCTGGCGACGTTCGATTGCCTTCCGGACAAGGATGATCGCCACGTCCTTTCGTGCGCAGTGAAGGGGCAAGCGAACGCCATCATTACGAACAACGTTAAGGATTTTCCGTCGGAGTGTCTTGAGGAATTCGGGATCCTCTGCCAGACGCCTGATGAATTCCTTGGGCACCAGTTCCACTTGAATCCGCCATTGATATTGGACAAACTCGACCAGCAAGCGGCAGCTATCGGGAAGCCGCGAGAATACATCATTTGCCGACTCAAAACGGTAACGCCTCAGTTCTGCAACCTCTTGGAGCAGGCGATTTGATGTCCGCTTTGTCCTCGTCAGCGCTGCTAGCGGTTACTGTAGAGAGTGCTGGATTCTATCCTTCGCCCCGCATTTGGCGAAGCTGCTGATTTTGCAACACCGAAGGATCGCATACAAACGCAGCAAAATACGTTTGTTAGGTCTGCAAAACCTTTATCCGTAAATTCGACCTCGCCCGGCGACTATGCGCTGGCGGAGCCCAAGCTTCCCGGTCGGCGCTTTGTGGACATACCTCTGATGAACGGACGGGTGGTGGATTATGTGGAATTCTTCACCACGGGAGACGGTCACATCCTGACCATACAGTTTCAGGACAAGATCGCACTCTGCCTGGACATAGAACCCCGCTTTCAGCTGCGCGCCGAATTGCAGGACCGCAAGGGCGGCGAGATAGAGATCGCCCGGAAATGGCCTGCGATTGCAAGCGAACCCTGGCAGCGACACTGACCAGGTTCGCGCCAGCCCAGGCCGATTCGCGCGCGACTCGGCGTTCCCGCCGGCATTCCCCGGAGTTGAAGTGGATCCAATGCCGCCAAGGCTAAAGCCAGAGTCCTAAACGCTCCTCATCACGGCCATAAATGGCCGTTCTTCCACCTGCGGTATCAAAGGTGGCGTGTCCTTCGGTTCAATACTGGCAGGAAACTTCTCCATCCATGGCCGATGCCCGTGCGACTCGGCGATCCCGCCGGCAGTCTCCGGAGTTGAAGTGGACCCAATGCCACCATGGCTAAAGCCAGGTGCCTAAACGCTCCTCATCACGGCCATAAATGGCCGTTCTTCCACCTGTATCAGCCGGTATCAAAGGTGGCGCATCCTTCGGTTCAATATTGCTAAGGCGCTGAATCCCCTTTAACCTAATCACTTCATGCACTTTACTCGATTACGTCGGGCATTCTGGCAGGCCTTTCTGCATGGCCAGTTCTCCATTGCCAAGGCGGCGGCGTATTCGGCCATTCTCACCCTGTTTCCGGCCTTTCTTGTAGTGACGTCGGTGCTTGAGGCGTCGCACAACACAGAAGGCTTCCTGAGCCAGATATCGGGTGTGGTGGGCTGGGTGCTGCCCCCCGGCTCGCGCGCGGCGGCGCTGGCCTTCTTCCAGACCAAGCAACACCACGCCACCCGGATCCTGATCTCCGCGTCCATGGTCACGCTGCTGGCGGCTTCCGGCGTGATGATCTCCTGGATGGAAGGCTTCCGCAAGGCCTATTGCCTGCAAAACACCTGGGGCTTCTGGAAAGAGCGGGCGGTGGCGTTTTACCTGGTATTCCTGGCGCTGATTCCCTTGTGGTTCGCGACCATCCTGGTGGCCTTCGGCAACCAGATTGAAACCTGGGTGCAGTCGGAAACCATGCATTTGTTCAAGCCGCTGATCATCCTGCTGTGGGACGGCGTGCGCTGGGCCATTGCGCTCCTGACCAGCACGGCGGTCATGAGCCTGATCTACCACCACGGCATGCCCAAAACGCAGTCCTGGCGAAGAGTGCTGCCGGGCGCCGTCATGGCCAGCCTGCTGTGGTTCCCGGCCACCATGTTTTTTGGCTGGTACGTGACGCACTACGCTACCTATACGGTGGTTTATGGATCGCTGAGCGCGGCAATCGCCCTGCTGGTCTGGCTGTACATTGTCTCAGTCATCGTATTGCTGGGAGCGGAGATGAACGCGCAGGTTTACCCGAAGATCGCCGAAGTTGAGCAGGCCCAAAAAGAAGGTATAACTAAATAATGAGCACGAGTAAGGGGGCGGGCCTGCCCGCGGTTGTCCCGGCATCCCGCAAGGCCAAGATCGTATGTACGCTGGGACCGGCCAGCAACAATGAAGCTGTGATGCGCGACCTGATGCGCCTTGGCATGGACGTTGCCCGGTTGAATTTTTCACACGGAACGCATGAGGAGCACGCCCGGACGATCGAACGCATCCGCAAGGTGTCGGAAAAGGAAGGCCGGACCGTGTGCATCCTGCAGGACCTTCAGGGGCCGAAGATCCGGACCGGCCGGCTCAAATACCGGACGCCAGTGCCGCTGAAGAGCGGCTCGCATTTGACGATAACGCCGCGGGACATTCCCGGCACCTCCACGGTGATCTCCACCACGTTCAAGACCCTGGCTACAGAGGTGCAGGCGGGGGCGAGAATTCTTCTCTCCGACGGGCTGATCGAGCTGCTGGTGCTGGGGACGCAGGGTGACGACGTTCAGTGCGAGGTCATCAATGGCGGCATGCTGGGCGAGCACAAAGGCATCAACCTGCCCGGCGCCGTGGTCAGCGTTCCTTCCCTGACGGAAAAAGACGAAAAGGACCTGGCGTTCGGCCTGAAACACGGCGTGGACATGATCGCGGTTTCCTTTGTCCGCACGGCGGATGATGTCCGCGCGGTCAAGCATCAGGTATATGCGGCGCAGTCGGACGCGTGGGTCATTGCCAAGCTGGAGAAGCCGCAGGCGGTCGAAGAGACGAACCTGGAGGAGATCCTTGACGTGGCAGACGGAGTGATGGTGGCGCGGGGCGACCTGGGGGTGGAAGTGCCGCCGGAGAAGGTGCCGATCATTCAGAAGCGGGTAATCCGGCGCGCCGCCGACTGGCGCAAGCCGGTGATTACCGCCACGCAGATGCTGGAATCCATGATTGAAAACCCGCGGCCAACGCGGGCCGAAGCCAGCGACGTGGCCAATGCGGTCCTTGACGGCACGGACGCGGTGATGCTTTCTGCGGAAACGGCCAGCGGTAAGTATCCGCGCGAGGCGGTTGCGATCATGGCCAGGATCATAGAAGAAGCCGAGTCCAACATGGAACATGCTCCGCGGCGGAGGCAGCACCGCCATCTTTCCATTTCCGAGACCATCTGCGAATCAGTGGCGCACGCCGCGCAGGACCTGGAGATGAAGGCCATTGCGGTGTACACGGAAACCGGAAACACGGCCCGGCTGATTTCCAAGTACCGGCCGGACGCCTCGATTTATGCCCTGGCGGCAAATGAGCCGGTGTGCGCCCGCCTGAACCTGATGTGGGGCGTGCGGCCTATCGTCTGCCAGATCGGCAGGGACACGCAGGAGATGGTGACAAACGCGGAGACGCTTCTCATGAAGCGCCATGCCGTGCAGCCGGGAGACGTGATGGCGATTGTGGCCGGTACCCGCACCACCAGCGGTTCCACGAACTTCATGCGCCTGCATGTGGTGGGCGCGGGAGAAGGGCACGACAATATCCAGCCCGAACACCTTCCTGAGCGCCGCAGGGTCCCCAGAACGAAGCCGCTGAGCGAAGGGAAGAAGAGGAAATAAGCGCCCGCGGAACGCAGCAGCCGGGCAATCAGCGCTTAGCGCTCAGCCAAAGAAGATCAGCAGGCGATTTGCCGTGACTGAAAGCTGACGGGTGATTCAGTTCACCCAGCCGCCGGGGCCGCGACTGCCCTTTTCCTTATCGTCAGGCGGTTTGAAATTGCCGTACTCGTCAAAGTACTGTTTGGGATCGTGCTGGTGCTTGCGCATGTAAACCTGGAATTTTCTGGCGGCGCGGCGGCGCTTCCAGCGGTAATAGCCGTTGCGCGCCGAGGTCCACTGCTCTTCCAGCGCTCCCAGAATGCTGCGACGCCACAGCATGCGATACCAGACGTACCCCATTCCCAGGCCAAGCAGCAGAACCAGATAAAAGAGAGACGAGAAGCGGCTCAACAGCAGGTACGCGCCTTCAATTGCGGCGGTAAAGATCACGATGTACTTGACGGGAATCGGGATGGGGATGGGAAACAGCATGATCGGAGAATCGCGGTAGAGCAGGAAGAAGACCATCAGAATGGCGTTGGCAGCGGCGCCGGCGCCGATTACGCCGCCATTCCGCCCAATGGGCAAGGCCAGCGAGAGCAGCACACCGGCTGCTCCTGCTCCGACCAGAGAACTGATATACAGCTCGTAAAAGGCCCGGGGACCGATGCGGTCCTCCACTGCCGACCCGAGGAAATAAACCGCCAGCATGGAGAAGAGAAAGCTCAGAGGGTCCCAGTCAACAAAGCCGTAGGTCAGGAATTGCCAGATGCGACCCCCAAGAATAGAGCCCGCGGAAAGCCCCGTATGGCGGAGGAGGTCAAGAGCACGCTGTGGGTCATAAGCGCGCAACAGAAGAAGCGCGACATAGATCAAGGCTGACGCGATGACCAGGTTGCGGACCGCCCCGCTGAAGCGGGGGAACCCCATTTGTGATGATGTATAGCTGCGTCGCATCGTTACTTTTCTTTGTCTTTATCTTTCGGTTTTTCCAGCACCGGTGAACCGGCGCGCTCCGGCTGCGGTATCACTATCAGACTTCTGTGTCCTTTGGCGTCCACGGACCTTACGCCGAAGATGACATTGTCCTTGGACTCCGGCATGTCCACTTTGGCGCTGCGGGTCCTGAAGACGTTTTCTTCAGGGAACTCCGGGTCTGTGGTTTTGCGCCAAAGCACCTCATAGGCTGCCGCGCCGGGGGCGGGCTCCCATTCAATTTTAGAATCATTCTCCAGTCCCCTGGTCAGCAGATGGACTTTGTCCGGCGGCGCCGGGGCTGAAGCCAGAGAAGCCAGAGTCGCGGCATTCAGCCGGGCCACATTGGCCACATAATTAAAGTCCACAAACTTGGGCAGGTCACCATATTCGATGCCCTTTTCCAGGCGAGGGTTCTCGTGCTGATGGTGGAAATCTTCGCGATATTCTGTAAAGCGGACGGCGGCAAAGCCCTGATTATTGAAAGCGCTGTGATCGCCGCCACGCAGATAACGGTCGCGCCGGAAAATGAGCTTGGGCCCGAAATGGCCGAAACTGGCGTAGGTCCTTGATACTCCCAGAATGTAGCGAGCCAGTTCGCGCGAAGAGGAATCGTTTTCGCCGCCCACCGCGCGAATATGGTTCAGCTCAGCTTCGCTGGCGGCAGCGGGAATTCCCTCAGAGAACACGCGGACCCAGTTGTTGTTCTGGAGGGTGTCGCCGGGCGTGCGGTTGCCGCCGACAATGTCATTGTTCAATACGCCTTCAATGTTCCAGCCCTGGTCCCGGGCCATTTTGGCAAAATGAGTGCTGCCGTATAGACCCTGCTCTTCACCGGCGACGGTGAGGAAAATGATGGTCGCCGGGAACTTGTATTTGCTGAGCACACGCGCGCACTCCAGAGAGACAGAGGTCCCGCTGCCGTCATCATTGGCGCCGGGAGCGACGTGCGTGGGGTCCATCACGTCACGGCTGCGCGAATCGTAGTGGCCGGTCACAAGGTAGATCCGCTTGGCCTGGGCGGGGTCGGTGCCGCGCAGGACCGCGTAGACGTTCTGAATTTCCGTCGGCTTCTGGACGCGGTCACGCGGTCCCTTTGGCTGCTGGACGAAGGTGTCTGTCTTCACTTGGAGGCAGCCGTCGCACGCGGCAGAGTAGCGCTCGAACTCAGACTTGATCCAGTTGCGAGCGGCGACAATTCCCTTGTCGGAAGTCGCGGCGCCAGGATTGTTCACCGAGAGAGTGTTTCGCGTGCCGAAGCTGACCAGCTTCTGGATTGTCTGCTGAAGGTGCTGCGCCGAGACGTCGTGAATAATGTGCACGATGGTTTCGTCTTTTGCGCTCCTGACGGCAACAGCGCCTTTTTTCGCAGCCCTGGTTTGCTGTTTCGCAGCGACTTTGGGCGTTTTTGGCTGCGTGCCATGATCTGCGTTCTGGGCAACGGCATGCGACCAGGGGAGCATCTGTAGGCCGAAATAGCCAATCAGGATCACTTTGGTAATGCGCCGGAATTGGGGGGTCAAATTTAAACCTCATTAGAGAACTTGACGGCAACCTTGAGAGATTCTAAATATAATCACGTGGCCTCACCAGCTTTGTTACGGCCCTGTCTGGAGGAAGAAATGGCAATTTGCCCGGAATGCGATACCGACCTCGACTTGGACGAAGAGGAACTCGAGGAAGGCGAAATCGTCTCCTGCCCGGAGTGCGGGACCGATTTTGAAGTCATCACAAAAACTCCCCTGGAGCTTAACCCGGTAGACGAGTACGCGGACGACGAAGACGCGGACGAGGACGGCGAAGAAGAAGAGGATGAATACTAGGCGCGCTTCCCGAAACCTGGTTCTCGCCCTGGGCCTTGCCATTGTATTTTCTTCCGCTCTTGCTCATGAGGACCCAAGAAAACCCTACGGCCTGATATTCGGCACTGCCTATGGACCCGACGACCGCCCGCTGTACGGGGTCCAGGTCAAAATTCATCCGGTTGGCAGGAAGCGGCCCAACTGGGACCTGGTATCAGACCACCACGGCGAATTCGCGCAGCGCGTTCCCCCGGGACCGGACGACTACGAGGTCAGCGGCCAGGTTGAACTGGCCCTGGTGGTCAACGGCCACGCCTCAAAAAAGAGAAAACTTAAGGCCCAAACCAGGGTTCATGTTGGTAGAGACGAGAGGCAAGACGTCAGCCTGCATTTCAGAGAATAGCTTCCCAGAGTCCATCCGAGGTGCCTATGAATTGTAAGTTCCTGCTCTTGCTGTTAATCTCCCTGGCCCCGCTCACCGGCTGGGGACAAGGCAGGGGAAGCCAGACCAGCCTGAAAACGGTCACGGGGCGTGTCGTAAATGCTCAAGATCAGCCCCTGGCCAAGGCGGTGGTCCACCTCAAGAATACCAAGACGCTGGTGATTAAGACTTACATCACGGAGCGGGACGGTTCATACCGGTTCAGCGCGTTGTCACCGAACGTGGATTATGAGATCTATGCCGAGTACCAGGGTGACCGCAGCGACAACAAAACCGTGAGCGCTTTCGACGACCGCAAGCAGGTCATCTATACCCTCAAAATTCGCACCGGTAAGTAAGGCGAGGCGGGCGAAGCGGAAATGAAAAAAGGCCGTCGCAAGGGACGGCCTTTTTGTTTCGGCTGAAAGCGATCAATCCTGGTCGTTGCCTGCACGCTTCCAGTTGATGATGTCACCCAGAGTGGTGGTGGCGCTGGAGGCCGGATGCTTATACGCTTCCACATCCGCACGGCTGGCTTCTTCGCCGACCGCGCGCAGGCTCAGCCCCACTTTCTTCTCTTCGGGATTCATCTTGATGATCTTGAAGTCGTGCTCCTGGCCCGCGTCCAGCTTGACGGGGGTACCGCTGCCATCGGTGGCTTCAGAGTTGTGGCAGAGGCCCTCAACTCCTTCCGCGATCTCCACGAACGCCCCGAACTGCGCCAGGCGCAGCACCTTGCCGTGCACCACATCGCCAATGCGATGCGTCTGGAAGAAGCTCTCCCAGGCATCCGGCTGAAGCTGCTTCACTCCCAGCGAAAGCCGGCGCTGCTCCGGTTCAATCCCCAGCACCAGCGCTTTTACTTTTTCACCCTTCTTGAGGACTTCAGAAGGATGCTTCACGCGCTTGGTCCAGCTCAAGTTGCTCACGTGCACCAGACCGTCAATGCCGTCTTCAATCTCGATAAACGCGCCAAAATCGGTCAGGTTGCGTACGCGTCCTTCCACCGTTGAGTTAATGGGATATTTCTCATGCAGGCGCTCCCAGGGGTTGGATTCCAGCTGCTTGAGCCCCAGGGAAATACGGCGTTCGCCGGAATTTACGTTCAGCACCACGCACTCAATTTCCTCGCCCACGTTGACCAGCTTGGAAGGATGCTTCATCCGCTTGGACCACGACATTTCGCTCACGTGGACCAGCCCTTCAATTCCCTGTTCCAGCTCGACAAAGGCGCCGTAATCGGTCACGCTCAGGACGCGCCCGCGCACCCGCGCGCCAATGGGATAGCGCTCCGCCGCATCCAGCCAGGGATCCGGCGTGAGTTGCTTAAAGCCCAGCGACACCCGAAGTTTTTCCGCATCGAATTTGAGCACCTTGACCTGGATCTGATCGCCTACGTGCACCAGATCACGAGGATGCGTCAGGCGGCCCCATGACATGTCCGTAATGTGCAGCAGGCCGTCAATGCCTCCCAGGTCCACGAAAGCCCCGTAATCGGTCAGGTTTTTGACCGTCCC
>DATIWA010000016.1:0-10641 GCA_035465515.1 Candidatus Limnocylindrales bacterium
ATACCGGAATTGGGCTGGCGTTGATCGGGGTCAATAAGGGCTATCGGGTGGTGGTCTGCGTGCCTGAGAAGTTCGCCGAGGAAAAAGTAAAAGTCATGCGCGCCCTGGGCGCAGAGGTGATCCGCACTCCGGACCAGGAAGGAATGCAGGGAGCAATCAGGAAAGCCCGCGAAGTGGCGGCAACGATCCCCGATTCGTTTACCGCGCTGCAATTCGAGAACCCCGCGAATCCCGATTATCACCAGGAAACCACGGCGGCCGAGATTTACGAGCAGATGCAGGGCCGGCTGGATGCAATCGTGATTGGCGTTGGAACGGGTGGGACCTATACCGGGGTGGCGCGCTTCATGAAAAGCAAAAGCCCGCAAATCCATTGCGTGGCCGTTGAAACCCAGGGATCAGTCTTGCAGGGCGGGACGCCGGGACCGCACCGAGTGGAAGGCATAGGCAGCAGCTTTGTGCCCAAGACATTCGATCGCAGCGTTTGCGACGAGATCATCATGGTCAGCGACAAGGACGCTTTTGACACCGTCGCGAAGCTGGCTCGTCAAGAGGGCGTGCTGGGCGGCTCCAGCGCAGGGGCCAACGTTTTTGCGGCGATTCAGGTGGCACGGAAGCTGGGTAACGGCAAGCGGGTGGTTACGGTGATACCGGATTCGGCCGAACGTTATATGTCGAAGAACATCTTTGAAGGGGGCGTGGACTAGCGGCCTGTTTTGCGGGTCAGACGCGCGCCCTGACGGCAGCAGTGCTTGAGCTCAGCTGAAGACTTCTATGAAAAAGAGAAATTTTGGTTTCGCTACTACAGCCATTCACGCCGGCCAGGAGCCTGATCCTTCAACCGGCGCGGTCACCGTACCCATATTCGCCACGTCGACGTATGTTCAGGAAGAACTGGGGAAGCACAAGGGCTACGAGTACGCGCGCGTCTCCAATCCGACGCGCACGCGTCTGGAAGAAAATCTGGCAGCACTGGAAGGGGGCAGTTCAGCCCACGTATTTGCCAGCGGCATGGCCGCGACCACCGCGGTGACGCAGTGCTTCCTCAAGCAGGGAGATCACCTGATCTGCGGGCACAATGTTTATGGCGGCGTGCCGCGGCTGTTTAACCAGGTGATTGCCAACTATGGGGTGGAGTTCACGTACGTAGACACCTCAGACCTGGATGCGGTGAGAAAAGCCATGCGTCGCAACACGCGGATCGTATGGATTGAAACGCCGACCAATCCGCTGATGGTGCTGACGGACATCCGCGAAGCCGCGAAGATCGCGCACGCCAACGGCGCTGAACTGGTGGTGGACAACACTTTCATGTCGCCATATTTTCAGCGGCCCATTGAGCTTGGCGCGGACATGGTAATGCACTCGACCACGAAGTTCCTGAACGGACACAGTGACGGGCTGGGCGGCGTGATCGTGGGCACCAAGCCAATCCATGCGGAAAAACTGGCCTTCATGCAGAAGGCGGCCGGCGCCATCATGTCCCCTTTTGAGTGCTGGCTGGTGCTGCGTGGCGTGAAGTCCCTGGCGGTCCGCATGGTCAAGCACGATGAAAACGGCCGCGCGGTGGCCAGCTTCCTGCGCAAGCATAGGAGGGTAAAAAAAGTGCTGTATCCGGGCTTTACGGACCATCCGCAATACCGGCTGGCAAAACGGCAGATGAGCGGCTTCGGTTCGATGATCACGTTTGAGACCGGCTCACTGAGGAATGCCAAGAAGATGCTGGCCAGGGTCCGCGTCTGCTCCCTGGGCGAATCGCTGGGCGGCGTGGAGACCCTCATCTCTCATCCGGCCACCATGACCCACGCCGCACTGGGCGAGCAGGGGCGCAGGAAGATCGGGCTCACCGATGGCATGGTCCGCATTTCAGTGGGGATTGAGGACATTGACGACATCCTGGCTGACCTGGACAACGCCCTGGCTGCAATCTGATGCCAAGGGAATGGAATTCTGCCGCATACCACGCGCTGTCCGCGCCCCAGTTTGGCTGGGGACTGAAGGTGCTGGAACGGCTCCGCGGTTTCACTCTACGCGGCGATGAACACATCCTTGATGCCGGATGTGGTACGGGAAGGGTCACGGCGGCGCTGTTACAGGCTTTTCCAGGCTGCCGGGTGACAGCAGTTGATGCCTCCGCAAACATGGTGCAGCAGGCGCGCCAGGCGCTGACCGGGTTCGGCGACCGCGTCACCGTGAGGCAACTGGATCTGCTGGAATTGTCTGAGGCAGATGCGTTCGACGTGGTTTTCAGCACAGCGGTTTTCCATTGGATCAAAGACCGGGACAGGCTTTTCTCCAACCTGTTCCGCTCCCTTCGGCGAGGTGGATTTCTTCTGGCGCAATGCGGCGGCGGGCCCAACCTGAAACGGCTGCGTGCCCGGGTGGCGAACCTGGTGCATTCCCCAATTTTCGCGGAGAGCTTCGGTAGGTGGCGGGAAATAACGACCTACGCCGGACCGGATGAAATTGCGGAACAGCTGCAACGGGCCGGCTTTGTCGAAGTAAAGACCGGGCTGGAAGAGGCGCCGGTTCCGTTTGAAAGGGAAGAGGACTACCGCAATTTTCTCAGCACCATGATTCTGCACCCCCATCTGGAGCGCCTGCCGGAAGAACTCCAGGGGGAATTTCTGGATGCGCTGGTGGCGCACGCGAAAGAAGATGAGCCGCCCCTGGTGCTCGATTACTGGCGACTGAACCTTTTTGGCCGGAAAATCTGAATTTCGCTATTGGCTGTTTTCCCGGACCCAGTCCAGATAAGGCCTGCTGCCGTCGCTTATTTCCAGCAGGACGCATTCCGGCAGCGCATAAGAGTGCAGCTCTTTAATTGCATCGCGCAGTCGCTCAAAGGAACTGGCCTGCGTCTTGATCAGCAGCAACCACTCGCCGGCGCTTTCCGCCCGGCCCTGCCAGCGATAGACGGATTCCACCTGCGGAATGATGTTGACACAGGCCGCCAGGCGGCGCTCTACCAGGGCGTGGGCGATTTTGCGGGCTTCTTCGGCAGATCCGGCAGTAGTGAGCACAATGCGCGCTTCAGTCATTGAGATGGCTCCCGGGGCAATCTTCACAGCAGTGTATCAATTGAGCGACGCAACCTCCGCAGGTTATGCTCGTGATACTGGTGAGGCGGGTTTCAGCCGGCTCATCAAACCAAAGAAGAAGCGGATGCAACTAAGTGATGTTCGGTTATGACTGCTAACATTAAATTCGGAACCTCCGGATGGCGTGCGATCATCGCCGAGGATTTTACGGTCGCCAACGTGAGACGGGCGATTACGGGCATTGCCAGGCATGTGACTTCCAAAAATCCCGCGGCCCGGGTGGTGGTAGGGCGGGACCCGCGCTTCATGGGGGAACGGTTTGTGGAAATCGCCGCGGACGTGCTGTCCGCCTTTGGCGTAAGGCCTCTGGTCATCACGGAACCTGCGCCCACTCCGGCTATCTCTTATGAACTGGTCCGGTTGGAGGCCGATGGGGCCATCAACTTTACCGCGTCGCACAATCCTCCGGAGTACAACGGAATCAAGTTCTCGACTCCCGATGGAGCGCCGGCCTTGCCGGAAGTGACCAGTGCGATTGAAGGCCTGGTGCCAAACAATGGAGATTTCCCGGGCAGCAACGGAGGAGTCCGGCCAACGGTCGAAAAGATTGATCCGAAACCGGCATATGTTGCGCGGCTCCGCGAAATCATCGATCTTCCGCTGATCCGCAAATCAGGCCTCAAGATCGTTTATGACCCTTTATGGGGCGCCGCCCGAAATTATCCTGACGATCTGCTGCGCGACGCCGGGATACCCGTTTCCACCGTGCACGATATGCGGGACGTCCTCTTTGGCG
The DNA here is from genome assembly GCA_035465515.1 of Candidatus Limnocylindrales bacterium. GTDB lineage: Bacteria > Acidobacteriota > Terriglobia > Terriglobales > Acidobacteriaceae > Angelobacter. Next base: position 3,838 of record DATIWA010000016.1, read on the forward strand.
GGCATGCCCCAGAACCGGACGGCGGAGTTCTGGAGGAAATGCGCGCCACCATGCAAGCCACGGGAGCGCGGATCGGGATTGCCACCGACGGCGACGCCGACCGATTCGGTATTGTTGACGAGGACGGGACTTTTATTCAGCCGAACTATGTGCTGGCGCTTCTGTTTGACTATCTGGTGGAGACACGCGGCTGGAAAAACGGGGTGGGGAAGTCCGTGGCCACCACCAATATGATCAATGCACTGGCGGAATATTACAAAGTGGAACTGCATGAGACGCCGGTGGGATTCAAGTACATCGGCGAGCTGATCAAGCAGGACAAACTGGCGATCGGAGGAGAAGAGAGCGCCGGGCTTACCATCCGGCATCATGTTCCCGAGAAGGACGGCATTCTTGCAGGGCTGCTGTGTTGCGAGGCGGTGGCGCGCCGCAAAAAGTCTCTGCGCCGGCAGATTGAAGAAAACATATTTGGCAAAGTTGGTTCCTTCTATCCGCAAAGAGACAACTTCCTCTTGACGCCGGAAGTGAAACAGAAGTTTACTGAGAAGTTAACCAGCGATCCGGTGGAACTTGCCGGTCGCAAGGTGCGGCAGGTGGTCAGGACCGACGGCATGAAGCTCATCTTCAATGACGGATCCTGGATCTGCTACCGCCTTTCGGGGACCGAACCGGTGGTGCGGGTGTACTCGGAAGCAAAATCGGAAGCGGAGCTGAGAAATCTGGCGCTCGCTGCCAGGGACTGGATTTTTAACTGAAGCTAATGCTGAAGCTGCTGAGCGGGATTCAATCGCGAGTATTTGCCATGCGGCATAAATTGGCGACAGCCGGCGTCACCCTGCTGATGTGCGTGGTGGGCTACCATGTGATTTTCGGGGCCAACGGCCTGATTGTGTACGAGCACAAACGCAGGGAAGCGGCGGCTTTGCACCGTCAAATCGAGTCCTTGCAGCAGCAAAACAGCCAACTGGAACAGCAAATTAAAGCTTTAAAGAATGACCCGAAAACTATTGAAAAAGAAGCGCGTGAGCACCTCCGTTACGCCCGGCCCGGAGAAGTGGTTTACACGCTACCTGCCGCCGTCCCCCCAGCCCCCGAAAATAAGAGAAAGTGACGCGCCGGCAGCTGACTCGAAAGCTGCCTGTACCTTTTGCAGCTTGAAACCAAGAGCGGCTTCAGATACAACATTTCGGGCTTGTAACCTCTGGTAGGTTTGTCACTCTTTACCAAAAGCGAATCTGTACCTGGCGGCCTGGCTGCCAAAATCTGGATATATCCAAATACACAGGAGAAAGATCTGTAATGAAGAAAATTGCGTACACTCTGCTTGCAGTTGCGTTCCTTGCGTCGTTGTCCGTCGCGAAGGCGCCGAAGGCCACTAAGGCAAAGGCCGAGAAAATCAGCGGCTGGGTAAGCGATGAGAAGTGCGGCGCCAAGGGCGCAAACGGCGAGCATGCCGACTGCACAAAGAAATGCGAAGAAGCCGGCAAAAAGCTGGTTGTGGTCAACGACAAGGACCACAGCGTGATCAACGTCGCCAACCAGGATGCGTTGAAGGGCCACGAAGGACACCATGTTCGCGTAACCGGCACCCTGGCGAACGGCGAATTGAACGTGACCAAGGTGGTCATGCTCAAGCAACCAAAGGCCGGGGCACAAAAGGGCGAGCACAAGTCAGGTATGTAAGCGGGGAGTAATTCTTCTTCGACTTGAAAGGGCGGTCACTCTGACCGCCCTTTGTTGTGTTGAACAAGGGCGGCAGTGAATCTCGCGTCTGCCAACATGACCTTTGTACTCCAGACAGGCAGGTCAATCGCCCCAAAACTGCTGTATTATGAGCCAAGCTCAAGATGTCATGTGAGGGGTGGAGTTGTGCCGCGAAAGATGAGCTTGGTGGTTTCGTGCGTCCTTGGTATGTTTCTTATGCTGGTTGCCGGCTGTGTGATTTCACCACGCCGTACGCCGGGGCAGACCGGCGGCGGTCCGACACCAAGCCCGACTCCAACTCCAACCCCGGCACCGGGCGCGCCAACCGGAATACTCTATGTTTCCGACCAGAATTCCAATTCGATTCTGCGCTTCAATAATGCCTTTACTGCCAGCGGCAATATCGCTCCCAACGCCACCATCAGCGGCACCGCCACCGGCCTGGCTTCGCCGCAATACCTGGCCCTGGACGCCGACGCTGATCGCCTTTTCGTGGCCAATGTAAACGGCCCCAATGTCCTGGTTTTTGATAAGGTCAGCACGCTAAGCGGAAATGCGGCCCCAACTCGGGTCCTGAACGTGACTGCCAATTTTGTGACGCCCACAGACGTGGTGCTGGATAAAGGCAGTGACCTGCTGTACGTTGCTGACGGGCAGGAGATTTTTGTGCTTGGCAACGTTTCCGCGTCCACCACCAGCGGCTCCATCCAGCCGGTCCGGGACATTACAACAGCATTTACGATTCAAGCCCTGTTCCTGGACACGACCAATGACCGGCTCTACGCCGCCGATGCCGTGAACAACGCCATTAAGATTTTTGACAATGCCAGCATCATCAACGGACTCTCAGCGGCAAATCGCAGCATCACAGGGCCCCTGACCGGCCTGTCGCGGCCGGACGGCATTACGCTCGATCCGGCCGGGAACATCGTGATTTCCAACCTGAATGGCAGCATCACTGTATATGCGGCTGCGAACTCCAGCACGGGCGTTGGCGCCATCAATGTTGCCCCGATTGCGGCGATTGCGGGAAGCAGCACAACGCTGGCTTCTCCCGGACAGATGGTGCGGAATCTTGCTCCCAGCGCCGGCGAAGTATTTGTTGCCGATCCTACCGCCGGCGAAGTCGCCGTGTTCAGTGGAGTCGCCAGCGCAGGGGGCAATACTGCTCCTGCGCGGAACATCGTTGGCTCTGCCACCACCATCACGGTTGCCGGGAAGCAGACCGCGCGCGGCGTGGCGCTGGATACGCAGAGATAACATCTGCAAAGCCCTGGTGGCTGCGTTCAGGCACGGAGAGATGCGCCCGGACCCTAGCGAACGACGCCGGCCAGCGGAGAACTGGCCGTGGCATAAAGCTTTTTCGGCATTCTTCCCGCCAGATATGCAGCCCGTCCGGCAATGACCGCATGCTTCATGGCTTCGGCCATCAGGATTGGATCTTCAGCATGGGCAATGCCTGAATTCATGAGCACGGCATCCGCGCCGAGTTCCATGGCAATGGCGGCATCGGAGGCGGTGCCTACGCCCGCATCCACAACCAGGGGGACTTCCGTGATCATTTCGCGCAGGATTTGAATATTGGCGGTGTTTTGTATGCCCATGCCGCTGCCGATAGGCGCTCCCAAAGGCATAATGGCGCTGGCGCCGGCATCCAGCAGCTTCTTCGCAACCACAATATCGTCAGAGGTATACGGCAGGACCGTAAAGCCTTCCTTGACCAAAACCCGGGTCGCCTCAACGGTCGCCTGCACGTCAGGATAGAGCGTCTTCTGGTCGCCAATGACCTCGATCTTCACCCAGTCGGAGAGGCCTACCTCACGGCCCAGACGCGCGGCACGGATGGCTTCTTCCGCCGTGTAGCACCCTGCGGTGTTGGGGAGCAGAAAGTATTTCTTTAGATCAATAAAGTCCAGCAGCGATTCCTTACTGCGGTCCAGATTGACCCGCCGCACAGCGACAGTGACCATTTCCGCACCGCTGGCTTCAATGGCACGTGCCGTCTCCTGGCCGGATTTGTACTTGCCGGTTCCAACGATCAACCTTGACTTGAACTGCCGTCCCGCGATGACTAGAGGATCCATGGGGATATTGTAATGAATTTTGCGGGCGATGTTGGAGGGCGTCACGCTCGCCCTGTGGCCATGATCGAACCCGACGTCAAAATCGCTCGCAAGCCGAAATCAGGTTCCTCAGGCCGCCTCCGCGTATCGCCGCAGCGCATCGGGGTAGGCGTTTATCAGGGGCTCCGGCGCGCTTACCCTTTTTCCTGACAGCATGCTCTTCAATTCCACGGCATTCACCGCCGCCTGGCCTTTGTAGTGGTTGTTGGTTACAGCAAACGTCCTTTCCGTTTTCTCCTCCACGTGGCGGATCTTTTCGACCCAGCCTTTCAATTCTTCCGGCTTGTACAGATAGTCGTAGCGGTCCTGTTGTCTCTCTGCGCGAAACCATTCCTTGTAGTTGCGCCCATGCAGGCGAATATAGCCCACCGGTGAAGTTGTATGTTCCGTCTGAGCGATCGACTTGCCCAGCCGCGGCTGATCAATATTGCAAAAGCCCACGCCCTGCTCCGCCAGGCGGCCGAGAATCCCGGAATCATTCCAGCTTGCGTGGCGAATCTCCAGTACCAGCGGATACTGCCGGAATTTTCCCAGCAGGTGGAACAGGTAATCGCGCGTATCGTCCGCGTTCTTGAAGGACATGGGGAACTGGACCAGGACCGCCCCCAGCCGGCCTTCCTCTGCGATGGCATCCAGCCCCTCGCGTGCCAGGCGCTCGTCTTCATCGCTCACTTTCAGGTTGAAAGGTGATGGCGGCGTCGTCCCGCGCGGCGCATGGGTGAAGCCCTGAAACAATTTGGCGGTCAGCAGGAAACCGGGGTTGACCGCGGCAGCTTTGCGGCACCAGTCGCGCCCAACGGCCGGACGGATATGGCCGTAAAAACTGGTGTTGATCTCGCAGCAATCAAAAAAGCGCGCCAGATATTCCAGGGGATGCACCTTTTGCTTCTTCAGGTCGGGAGGATAGACCACGCCCTCCCAGTCCTTGTAGGAAAATCCCGCGGTCCCAACGAACACAGGCATGCTTTCTTCCATCCGTTACGCAGTCATTCTTCCTCGCTGCTTAGTGGCGAACCAGAAGCTCGGAGAGCTGGTATGTGCGATCGACGGCGACAGCAACGATTCCGGCAGCAACAATGGCCGCTGTCTGCATCACCAGCGCGCGAAAGATGGCCTTGTCTCTGGTCGTGCGCCAGACAATCGGCAGGTTGATGGCCGCGCTGGCCAGCGATGCCAGCACCGTGGCGCTTCCCGCCAGAGAAGCGCTGATTTGTCCGTGCATGGCCATGGTGGCCGCCGCCGCCGTTGTGCTGGCGCTGCTTACCAGCCCGCCAAAGATCGCCACCACGAGCATCCCGGAATTTCCGAACACCCGTGTCAGCAGCGCTCCCAGCACCTGGATCACGATAAACACCGCTCCAAACTTTAAGACCTTGCCCAGCGCCACGGGAGAAGTGAGTGAGAGCGTGCCGGGTATGGGTTGCTCGCCCGGCTGGTCGCGCCAGATCCACAGGCCGGAAACCAGGGTCATTGCCAGCAGGGGCACCAGGGTAGCGGACAAGGAAGCCGGCGAGAAAAGCGTAGCCAGGAACAAATTGCGCGCGAACATGGCCATGTTGGTCACGTGGCTGAGGGCCGTGGTCCTGGAGGCCAATGCGGTTTCCCGGATGCGTGAAGCCAACTCGGCCACCGTGGCGGTGCTGTTCACCAACCCGCCAAAAATGGCCGCCAGATAGAGCCCTTTGGTGTGGTAGATGCGCAGCAGCACATAGTTCACAAAACCAATTCCGGCAATTGCAATCACGCTTACCCAGGCATCGCTAGGGTTGAACAAATGCCAGGGATCTATGTACCGCTTGGGCAGCACCGGATAGATTACAAAGCCCAGCAGCCCGAGCAGAACGGCGCTGCGAATTTCGCTGGGCTGCAGGTCGCCGGCAAAGCGGCTGAGTTCCGTCTTCCAGGCCAGCAGCATTGTGATGACGATTGCGCCTGCCACCGGCGCGAAGATGTGCCCCAGCCCCACCAGCGCGCCCAGCAGATAATTGGCAATCAACGCGGCTGAAGTCGTGATCTCCAGCGAACGGTCGGTCAGGATGCTGCGCAGATTCATCGCCCCAACCAGCAGAAATACGCCGACCAGGGAAGTGACCACCACGTTTGCGCCGGTGATGGACGATAGCATTCCCACCAGGGCGACGATGGCGAACGTCCGCACGCCAACATCTTTGTTCGACCACTCGCGTTCCATGCCCACCAGCATCCCTATCCCGACCGCGACGGCCATCTTCAAGGCAATCGGTGTTGGTGGAAGTTGAGCAAAGCTTGTCTGCACTTGCCGGATAGCTCCTGGTATTTGAAATTCTGGATCTTAATAGACTCTATCCCAACCAGCGGGCTTTCGCAGAAAACTTGAGCTTTTTGCCGGCCAGCCAAACCCCGGCCCTTACTATGTTTCTTCGCCCCCGAAGCGACCACGAATACGTACTCTCACGCTTTCGCGGCAGTCTTATGGTCTTCATTCCGGTGACCGTCACTCGCGGCAAGAATTTCCTGAAGAGCCAGGCCATCACAAAGGCTGGTGTTTGGCGTCACAGCAGGGGTGGCTTGATTGTCGTATCAGTCATTCAGCGCGAAACGCGCGCGCTTTAAGGTCATTTAACCATCGCTCAAAGCCGCGCCGCATGACCTGTGCGACGCGAACATGAAGTTGTACACATCCATTCAACCAATGAACCAAGTCAGGAGGTTTCAATGGCCACCTTCGGCATTGAAGGCATTCGCCATTTCGGAAATGCTCGTGCTGCCGGTGTCTCAACCGCTGGCGATTTGACTTATACGTTCAATCGCTGCAATGGGTTTGACAGTGAGTTGAGATCGCACGGTCACACGCGGGCATTTTACTGGTCAGAAACGAATTGCTGGGAAACGGACATCCGCGATAGCGACCAGGGCGGGGATGACCAGCACTGGGTGGACAACGTAGACATCTTCTGGATCGACACGCATGGAAACCATGAAGCCGACGGCCAGGCAA
>DATIWA010000017.1:0-7166 GCA_035465515.1 Candidatus Limnocylindrales bacterium
CGCGCCCTCGTCCATGACCTCGGCTACCGGTTCCAGCGAACTGGCGCGGACCAGGCAGGTCTCACCCCGACGGGAAAACACGGGGGCATACACGGGATCGCCGCTTCCGGCGCCGTGCGCCAGCAGCACATGACGGTTGGAGACCAGCACCACTTCGCGGCGGCGGATGCCGTTCACCAGGGCGAGAAATCCAAGCGTACCCATGCCGGAGTGTTGAGGCCCAGCGGCCTGCTCCGGCTTGATGCCGCGCAGGTTGGTGATGGTGACACCGGGGCGCAAGGAAGCCGCTTCCCCAATCTGCATCACAGCCCTTCCCCTGCAGGCAGGAACAACGTCCGTGGGCAGTCCCTCACAGCATGTGGGAACAGTCTCCGCCGGCGACAGTTCAGCAGGCGCCATTTTTTTGCTGACATAAACGCGCCAGGACGCAACATCGGTGACTTCTCCGCGCCTTTCCTTCCAGCCGAATCCAACACCGGTCACATGCGGCAAGGCGAGCATCCTGGCGCGGACGGAGTCCAGGCGCTTCCGGAATGCGGCGACAGAACCGGTTCCGTTCATCGCACGCTCACTTGCGGCGGCTGTACAAGCGCTGCCAGTGAATCAAGGTCATCAATGTTGTCAAACAAGGCGCGGACTTCTTCGGCGTTGCGTTCAATATCGCCGCGGAGCTGCGTGCTGCCGTGCTTGTGAAGGGTCTCCAGTATGCGGCCTAATGCCTCATCACGGCGCAGACCGTGAAGCTCGCGGGGCACGGGGTATGCCGCGTGGCGAGAGGCATGCAGGATATGGCCGAGAAAATCAGGCCCATGCAAACGGTGCCAGGCCACGGTCACCGGGCGCACATGGTTCACCAGATGAACAACTTCCTGGATGTGCTTTTCCACGAGGGCTCGATATTGGAGTCCCCGTGAAGAGCGCAGAACCTCTTCGCGCAACACCATCGCGCGTTCCACGTCGCGATCGCTTTCGTCGAGGGCCAGAGCCGTCTCCAGGGAGGTGGCGCCTCCACTGGCGCCCGCCGTGTTCTGGGCGGAAACCATGGTGATCCCGAGAAGGTCAATTACCGGATGGATGTGGCAAGCCACGTAAAACCCCAGGTCAGTGTCAGCGAACAGCAGTCCGATGATCTGGCGCTGGGCGTTCACGATGACCGAACCCGAGTCGCCCTCGCCGGCAAAAACCGTCCCGCCACCGCAATTCGGGCCCAACTCGTCGATGATGATCACCCGGTCGTGATGGATGCTGGGGTTATCGGGGTCAACGATATTGGCAGCGGTCGTCCTTATTTTGCCTTTGGTCCACCCTGTCCTGTGGCCTACCTTGTACACGGGGTAGGAACCGCTGGCGGGAAGATCGGCGTTGGTAACACGGGCCACGCCTGCGACTTCACTGGAAGTGAAATCCGGGCACTGGTTCAGATTGTGCAGAATATTTGCGAACTTGGTCCCGCAGTTGGTATGGCAGCAGCTGGAAAAGCTGGTGTTGACGTGGGCCGTGGCGCAGTCAACGAACATGGAATTCGCGCTCTCGCCGGAATAGGCATAGTTCCGGTTGTCCTGCATGCCCAGATTTTCAATGCTGCCGATGGGGTGCATGTCACTGGCGTCAAGATGGTAGCCAAGATCGCTGCTGCCGGTGAAACGAGGTTGGAATACCACATCGCCAACCGCCGCGCCATTTTCCGCCAGCACATGGTTATTGCTAAGCAGCACCACATTGTCGCGGGCGCCGGAGCTGTTGGTGGCGAAGAACCCGAGCGTGCCTACTGATTCATTCTGAAGATTGTGATTGGCCTGATAGACCTTGAGAGTTGAGATCATGCTCCCGCCGACCAGCGGGTCGAATTTGTCAATATTCTCGCAGGCCAGCTTTTTCAGCCGCGGCATGCGAATTACGTCCGTGGGAATGCCCAGGACTTCACGGGGCACAGTCTCTTCCGGAGAAAGATTCTCCGGCGGCTTCTTCTCGCGCACCATCACGATGAAGCTCAGTTGCTGTGTTGCCTGTCCAGCTTTTTCCTTGTAACCCCAGGCGACGCTCAGAACGCCGGGAATCGGCAGGAGGATGCGTTTTGCCTGCTCAAGCTTTTCGTCGATCTCGTTCTGTCCGCCCGGTCCCATATCGTCCGCTTTCTCTTTCCAGACCTGGAGCCATGCCCAGCAACACCGGTTGCACGCCAACCAGCGCGCTGCGCGAATCTAAATTAGAAATGTCATGAATTCAAGTCTTCTTCGGCCCGTTAATAACTTTTTCTTACTGTGGCATTTCCTATTGGTGTAATTACAGGCTGAAACGTTACAAACAATGCAAAACAGTTACAAACAATGCAAACAAATGAAGGGAAATGGAAGACTAATTCATTAGGAGATGCCTGACGCCGGCATTGGTCCTGGCGGTTCAGCAGCAGATTCCTGTCCCCTGTATGAGCGGAATATAATCAGCACAAGGATGCGCCAGCGATTTCAGATCATTGTTTCCGGCAAGACTCCGTCCGGCGAACTGGGGCCGGCGCCGCCGCGCGGCTTCTGGTCCCGTTTCAAGCTGTTACTCGCCGGCCTGGCTGTGGCGGTCCTGGCCATTGCGGTTCTGGTCGCCGCGCTGATCCTTGGATCGGTAATTGCCGTCGTGGTCGCGGCCGTATTGATGATTGCGGTGGCGATAGTGATCGTGAAAACAGCCCTGATGCGCGCCAAGGCGAGAAAGGGCTGAGCGGGCAACGTCGCCCCCGGAAATTCCTCACCAAATCTCTCCCAAAAAGCCTGCACGCCGGAACTGCTTTACCTTGAATGCCAAAAACGGAACCATACCAAAAAACATCAGGGCCCCTAACAAGTAGTAAGGGTGGGGTTCTCTTCCACTTGATGGCTGAGGCTTGCCAGGATGGGTCTTGAGGGCACCGGGCCGCACCGCGAATTCGAGTTCTGCACGCGACTGATCCGGGCCCGTTTCTAATCCTCTCGTAGCTCCGCAGGGTATCCAGTACCGGTGCACTTGATGTTTCATCTTCGGCCCATGCAACTATCGGGAGGCATATGGACATCAACAAACCTGTAGCTGCTCTCGTGCGGCGCCGCAATGTCTTCAGCCGCCTTAACGACGATCCGCTTAAGCGGTCCCTGTCCCGGAACAGCCGTTGCGTCGCCCCGGAGTTTCACCATTCGTCTGCGAACGCGAGTCTAAGGCACGTATGGCTTCACAGCCGGCAAGACATCTCGGCAGCATCATTTTCTCAGCCTGTTTGAGCACGCTTCTTCCGGTCGCCTTGTACGCATCGCAGGTGCGGGGTGTGGTGAGGGACCAGAGTGGAGCCGTGGTGGCCAGCGCGGCCGTCGAATTCCGTTCCGGCCGGATTCACATCACAACGCGCTCAGACAGTTCGGGCGCGTTCCTGCTGCAGGCCGCTCCGGAGGCAGGAACACTGACTGTATCTGCCCCGGGCTTCGCTTCAGTCGCCATGCCCTGCTGCGAATCCGGCCAGTCCGTCATCGTCGAACTGAAACCGGCTACGGTGGGCGACACGATCATTGTGACCGCGGAACGCCGGCCGACCCGCATGGCGGCAACCGCAGCGAACACCCTGCTGTTGAACGCGGAAGAATTGAATACTCGAACGGCGCCGACCCTCGACGATGCTCTCAGGCAGGTGCCCGGCTTTACCCTGTTCCGTCGCGGCAGCAGTTTGACCGCCAATCCAACCACGCAGGGGGCTTCGGTGCGCGGCCTCGGAGCAAATGGCGCGGGTCGTGTCCTGGTCTTGCAGGATGGTATCCCCCTGAATGATCCCTTCGGCGGCTGGGTTTACTGGGACCGGACACCGCGTCTCGCTCAGGATCGCGCTGAGGTGCTCCGTGGCGGCGGCTCAAACCTCTATGGCAGCGCGGCGCTTGCCGGTGTAGTTGAGCTATTCACACCGCCGCCCGCGAACCTGATGACCTTCCAGATATCAGGCGGTGGACTAGCCCAACGCGATGCCGAGGCCTACCTGTCGCGCCGGCTCGGCCCCTGGACCCTGACGGGAACCGCGGAGTCTTTTGGCGATAATGGCGCATTTGTCGTCACACCGGAAGACCGCGGCCTGGTTGACACTCCCGCCGAGCTGCACTACGCCAACACGTCGCTGCGGGTTGACCGCAGTTTGAGCAAAGATCTTCGCCTGTTCGCTTCCGGATCATTGTTTGCCGAAAAACGCAACAATGGTACGGTCCTGCAGGTCAACAGCACACACCTGGGGCAGTTCACGACCGGGCTCGATCTTGATGGCAAAAACTCCGCGCTGCGCGTCCGCTTCTACGGCACCGGGCAAAAACTGCACCAAAGCTTTTCTTCCATTTCCGGCGACCGCAATTCTGAAAACCTGGTGCGCTGGCAGACCGTGCCCTCAGCCGAGTTGGGGTTTTCCACGCAGTGGACCACGACATTCCCCAGGCTGCAATTGACTGCCGGCGTGGACGGCCGCCTGATTCACGGCGAGAGCGACGAAACTATTTTCATTCGTGGCGCGGCAAATGCTCTCTCCCTTTCGGGTGGCACCGACCGGATCATCGGTGGCTTTGCCGAAGTCTCGGGGACCCTCATCAGGAGGCTGCGTGTGAGCCTTGGCGCCCGCGCGGATGAATGGTCCACGGACAACAGCTTCAGCCGGACCCTTTCGCTGGCCAATGCGGCAACGGTGATCAATCCGGTGGAAAATCACCATGAACTCGTATTCAGCCCGCGCGTTGGCGCGGTTTACGATCTGCCGGCCTCTTTTCAGGCCATCCTCTCGGTGTATGGCGGGTTTCGCGCGCCCACTCTCAATGAACTCTACCGGAGTTTCCGGGTCGGCAACATTGTCACGCAGGCAAATTCGCAGCTCGGGGCCGAGCATCTCGCGGGCGGGGAGGCCGGCCTGCGCTACGTCAGGTCACGGTACATGCTGAGCGGCACGTTCTTTCGTGATCGCGTGGATGATCCGATCGCCAATGTTACCCAGTCCGAAACCCCTGACCTGATTGTGCGCCAGCGGCAGAACATGGGCGCCCTTGAAGCAAAAGGCGCGGACATTGATGGGCTTCTCGTGTTATGGCGCTTTCAGCTTCGCGCGGGCTACGAATACGTGCACTCCATCGTGATCAGCTTCAGCGCCGTCCCTGGCCTGGTGGGCAAGGCGGTTCCCCAGACTCCGGCCCACGTTTTCACTGAATCGCTGAGCTATATGGCGCCTCGCGGGTTCACGCTGGAGGTAATGGGCCGCGCCTCCAGCAGCCAGTTTGATGACGACCAGAACCAGTTCTCGCTCGCGCCCTACTCAACTTTCGGAATGTCGCTTTCAAAGCGACTGCGATCAGCCACCCTGTTTGCTGCGGCGGCGAACCTGTTTGATTCGCGAATCGAGACGGCCGCAACCCCGGTGATCTCCGTTGCCCCGGGCAGATTGATCACTGCGGGGCTGCGGCTTCACTTTGGCGCCAGATAGTTCCCGGCTCTGGCTGGGCCCTGCTCCACGTGATCAAAATACCGCGCGCGCCTGCACATTCTGCTTGGAGGCGAGGGCAAAGCGCGGCTCGGCAGCTCGTCCGTGCAGAATGCAGCCACTCAGGTACTCACCGACGGCAGGCCCATGTTTGAATCCGTGACCGGATCCGCCTCCCGCCAGCCAGACGTTCTCCAGTTCCGGATGGCAATCGATGAGAAAATCCCCGTTCCATGTATTTTCGTATTGGCACACGCGGGTTTCCACAACGGGCGCATCTTGCAGGGCCGGAATGTGCCGGCCAAGGAATTCGCGAAGATGCTCAAGAGATGACGCGCTCACGATCCGCTGGTCGCTGTCGGGGTCGATGGAAGGGCCGTGGCGGTCAAAAGCGATTTTGAATCCGCGGCCTTCCATGTCCGGCAGCGCATAAGGAATGTCAGGATGCTGGTGATGCAGCCATACCGGCATCTCCGGCGGACCAAAGCTCGCAGTTCCCGCCGGCGTGCCGAGGAAGAAGACCTCCTGGCGCGACGGAAAGATCTTGTCTCCGACAATCTCCGGGAACAGCTTCGGCAGCCACGGCCCGCAGGCGAATACAAATGTTCCGGCGGAGATCTTTTCACCGGCGCTGGTCCTGATCTCCGTTGCTCTGCCCTTTCCTGCCGGCGCGGCGGCGGCCGCCTCAATGCAATCCACGCCGGAATTTTGCAGCTCGCGCACCAGCAACTGGACTGACCTGCGCGCCATCAGGAGCCCGCTCTGCGGCTCGAGCAAAGCCCACGTAACGTCAGGAAACCGCAACTGCGGGTAGCGCTGCCGAACTGCCCCGGCATCGAGCTTTTCGCAGGAAACGTCATTACGGCGCAAGATCTGCCACATCTCCTTTGTGTATGCGTCATCTTCCGTGGCCAGCCAGAGCACGCCCGTGCGGTGAAATACCTGCGCACCGGTGCGGGACTGCAGTTCCTGCCAGACTGGAAGCGAGCGAAGCGCCCAGCGGGTATAGAGTCCGTCGGGGCCGTAGCCCATGCGGACCACCCGGGTCTCACCCCCGGAACTGGCGCGGCTGTTGCCGGGACCGTACCCATCCAGCAGCGCGACGCGCGCGCCGGAGTTGCGAAGGTAATGCGCAGTCCACGCGCCAAAGACGCCGGAACCCACCACCGCGAAATCGTACGTCTTGTTCATTGCATGGCTCGCTGCCAGATCAACTGCGCGGTCACCAGGTCTTCCAGCGCGCAGCCCACCGACTTGAACAGAGTGATTTGCTCGCTGCCGGTTCGTCCCGGCCGGTTTCCCGAGGCAATTTCATGCAGGTCGGCGGCAACATGTTCTCTGGCTATAACGCCGCTGCGCAAGGGGATCAACAGGTCCCCGGCTTCGGCCAGCGCGCCTTCGTAAGTATCCACGACAATGCGTGACCGCCGCACCGTTGCGTCATCTACTTCGCGCGTCCCGGGCTGGAAGGCGCCGACCGCATTGATGTGCGTTCCAGGACGCAACCAGCGGCCGTCAAAGACCGGCGTGGGCGAGGTGGTGCAGGTGCAGATCACGTCAGATTCGCGCGCGCAGATCTCGGGGCCCACAAGTTGAACGTCAATTCCCTGCTCACGCTTGACCCTGTCCTGAAAACCGTCAGCTTCGGCGCGCCCCGAGCCGCAGACCAGAAACCGCTGGAACCCGCGCACGCGCGGCAGCACGGCCAGAT
>DATIWA010000018.1:0-4369 GCA_035465515.1 Candidatus Limnocylindrales bacterium
TGTTGGTCAGGTGCGGGCGCGCCCCGTTTTCAATCTGCGACAGATAGGATTGGCTGATCTTCTCTTTCAGCTCGCTGCGCATGGCGCGGACCACTTCCAGTTGCGTCATTTCCCGGCCAAGGCCACGAAGATTGCCTTCCATCAGCCGCAGGTACCGTAATTTTTCTCCGAGTGTCATTATCGCAAATCGCGATATTTATATTTCAATTTGTAATAACGGTCAAGAAAAATCGACGCCCCAAAAATAAAACTTTTCTTATCTGCCAAATCATTGCGACATAATGGGTTAGATCCAATTTGGGACCCGTCTACGGCAGCGTCTGCAAATTTTGTGAACGCCTGAGCGCATGCTGAGGTACTATCCGGAGACGTAAGGTCGCTGACGAGCATCTAAGGATTGCGGGTTTTGAAGAGGTTAAGGTGAATCGGGTACGGACCATGGGGCGCGAGGTGTGGGGATGGACGCTGCTGGCACTGGCAGTTCCAGCATTCCCGTTGCCGGTGGTTCCTACCCTGCTGGTCATCGCCGGCCTGCTGGTTCTTTCCGGCCGTTATCACTGGGCCGGCAAACTGCTCGCTAAAGCGCGCAAAATGCTTCCTTCCCGCCGGACGGAGGCCGAACTGGAAGATCAGAACCCTGCCACGCTTTCGTGACCTCTCCTTCTCGCAAGCAGACGTAGAAAAGGCGCAGCCGAAGCTGCGCCAGATCACGCCGCGCTGCGGTTAGAAGCTGAACCTTGCCGCAAGCTGGAGGTTTCGCGAACCGCCGCCGCCCAGGAACGGGTTACCCACGCCGACGTCCGGCGTGGTGGTAATCGGCAGGAAGCCCACTCCATGCCCGGCAGCGTCGAACCCGTTCTGGGCGAAATCCACACCGAAATTCGGCCAAAGAGGATTGGCAAAGTTCGGATGATTGAACAGGTTGAAGACGTCCAGCCGGACCTGCATCTTCAGTTTCTCCGTGAGGTTAGTGTCTTTGACCAGGCTGAAGTCAAAGTTCTTGAAATCCGGCCCCACAAAGGCGTTACGTCCAAGATTGCCGAAATGCTGGTTGCCGTTACACCCTGGATTTGCCGGATCCCCATTGAACGTGCAGGGTACCTGGAACGCGGTTAAATTCAGGAAGCTGTTGGGCGTGCTGGTTCCGGCAAAGGGATTGCCCACCAGGTCCGGCCGACCAAAGAATTCTCCGCTGCCATTGAAGTCGCCTTCGAAAAGGTAATTGACGTTGAAGGGCTGTCCCGCGGCCAGGGCCAGAACGCCGTCAATACTCCAGCCCCTGCTCAACCATTTGTTCTCTCCCCACTCAGGCACCTGATAGTTGAAGGTCCAGCTCAGGTGCTGGCGCATATCAAAGTTGGAGCTGGCCCGCTCCAGGTCAGGACGGAAGCTGTTGTCCGGCTGGGTGGCGTTCGGCACGTAATCCTGGCCGTCACTGGCGTTGTCAATGGAATGCGACCAGGTGTAATTCACCGTGGAAGTCAGGCGATGCCAGTTGCGGAAGGTGAGCGACGTTTGCAGGGAGTGGTAGCTGCTGCTGGCGCTGGACTGGAAGTTGTTGATGAACTCAAACGCCGGGAATGCGGCCGTTCCGGTGGCCGGGTTGATCTGGTTGATGTCCACATAGCGGAACAGCTTGCGTCCCTGGGACCCGACGTAGCCGATCTGCAAGGCGACATTGCGGCTGAGTTCCTGCTGCAGGTTGAGATTGAAGACGTGGATGTAGGGCGTGCGGATCTTCTGGTCCACGGTGAAGACGTCGGCCGCGGAGAATGAAGCCGGATCGAACACCGGGGCCCCGGGCGCGAGCGTCGTGGTGGGACTGAAGCTGAAGGTGATGGGGTCCGGGCCGACCCCGTTATACGCCGGGCCGGAGTTGAAAGTATTGAACGGCAACTGGCCGACGAAGAAGTCCTGGGAGAAGGCGTCATAGTACATGCCCCAGCCGGCGCGCAGCACAGTCCGGCTGTCACCGCGAAGGTCCCAGGCAACGCTGGCGCGCGGGGCAAAGTTGTTCAGGTCTTTGGGATAAAGCTGTTTCACCGTGTTGACGCTCGCGGTGGCCGCGTCAAAGAGGCTGAAGCGGTTCTTCTCTTCCCCAATCACCCCGAAATATTCCCAGCGCAGGCCGTAGGTGAGCGTGACCCGCGAGGAGAGGCGGAAGTTGTCCTGCAGATAGAGCGACTGGTTGTTCTGGAAGGTCTGCCGCGAGGAGTTGCCCTGCGCCTGGCGTCCGCTGGAAGGCGTGCCGGCGATGAACGCAGTCAAGTCGTCAAAACTGAGCTTGCCGCGATAACCGCTGTCAAAAAAGCCGTCCACAAAGGTGCGGCGGAATTCGTAACCGAACTTCCAGTTGTGGCGGCCGCGGACCCAGCTGAAGTTGTCAAAGAACTGCCAGTTGGTGTCGGTGCGGCCGCGCGGGACTGAGGTGTTGGCCCCGAGCGTGGCGAACCCGCCCACGCTGATCTGAGGAAGCCCGAAATCCTGCGCTCCCACGCCGGTATTCAGGCCGATGGTAGAGGGATCAAATGTGCTGTCCTGGGGAGAAAACGTCTCATGGAACCGGTTGTACCCGAAGCGGATTTCCGTGAGCAGCGTGGGACTGAAGATATGGGTGTGCGAGAGTGAAAGAATGTTGACGTTGGTTGGCGTTACGGTATTGAAGCCGGGCAGAATGCCGCCGCCGACCAGCGCCAGAGGGAAGCTCTGGTCGCTGTCACCGAAGTAATAGCGTCCTGTCAGGTTGTCGTTTTCGCTGAAGCGATGGTCCACTTTTCCGATGACGCTGTCTACACGGTTATTGGCCCTGGTGGAAGCCAGCAGGTTGTTCCCGTTGACATCGGGCGCCTGGTTCGGAGCGGGCCAGGGGTTGCGCGCCAGTAGAGAGGCAATCACCGGGTTGACCACCCCGCCGTTGGCCGCGGTGGCCGCCGCGATGTCCGCCGCGGTGGGGACATGCGCCAGCGTCGGTATGCCTACGCCTTCGCGCTGGCCTTCGTAGGCGACGAACCAGAAGGTCTTGTCCCGCTTGAAGGGACCGCCGGCCGAAAATCCAAACTGATTGTTGTGGAACTGGTCCTGCGGCGCCGGCTTGGTGTTAAAGAAATTGCGCGCGTCCAGAGCGCTGTTGCGGAAATACTCGTAGACCGACCCGTGGAAATTGTTGGTGCCGGATTTGGTGACGATGTTTACCGTGGCGCCGGAACTGCGCCCGAATTCCGCTTCCGTGCTGTTCACGACCGAGACTTCCTGGAGCGCGTCCATGGGAAGAATGGTGGCAGGTGTGCCGAATACGCCGCCCTGGTTGATGGCGGGCAGGTTGCGGTATCCGTCATTCATGTCGGTCCCGTCCAGCAGGTAGTTGTTGGAGCGCCCGCGGTTCCCGTTGATGCTGAACAGGCCGAAAGAACCGGGCGAATCGGCCACGCCGGAAGGGTCGCCGCCGGATCCGGGCACCATGACCAGGAGCTTGGTAAAGTCGCGCCCGCTTACGGGAAGCTCGTTAAAATGCTCCGCTTCCAGCGTGGCGCCGAGGGTGTCCTGAGTCGTGTCAATTAACGGAGACTGCTCCGTAACTACAACAGTTTCAGAAACCTGTCCGGGCGAGAGCGAGACATTAATCTGCTGGCTGGAAGAAACTTCAACTTTAATGGCCTTTACCGTGGCGGGACGGAAGCCTTTCGCGCTGACGCTCAGGTCATAAGCGCCGATGGGCAACTCGGAGACAAAGTAATTCCCGGTGTCATTGGATTTCGTCGTGCGGCTGAACCCGGTAGCCGGGTTGGTTACGCTGATATCAGCGCCCGCGATGACCGCCCCCGAGCTGTCTGTTACCGTTCCCTGTATTCCCCCGCGGAATGTCTGCGCCAGAAGAGCCGCAGCGCAAACAAGCACGAACATTGCAGAACTGATTCTCGTCATCATTTTCACATCCGTAAATCAAGTAGATTCGAGTGCAAGCTGCTGGCTGAGGATTATACGCCCGGCGGCAGGAGGACGAGAGCCGGCCGTAGCCGGCGGTCCGTGGCGGGCAGAAGAAGCAGGCCCGCAGACTGCGCACAACTCTGCATGCGGGCCCAGGGTCCTTCTATATATATCGCTTTACGACATATAAAGGACAACCTTGGCGGCGCTGTGCGGCACCTTACTGTTAAAGGACCAGGAAGGAGATGAGCTTATGCTGTGGACGATTGTAGTGATTTTCTTCGTGTTGTGGCTTCTGGGCCTGGCCAGCGTCTACTCCATTGGAGGGTGGATCTGGCTGTTCTTTGTGATCTGGATCGTGGCCCTGATTGCGCAGTTCGCGATGGGCCGCAGCCATCGTGCCCCGCCAAGCGCGGTCTGACGCCGCCCAGGCTGGCCCCCACAG
>DATIWA010000019.1:0-17672 GCA_035465515.1 Candidatus Limnocylindrales bacterium
TACCATCGGCGCCGGGTCCGGTTCCTGATGGCCGGTTTAAATTCGCGGGGCAAGGAGTGGCGGCGTTTGCCGGCTTTGAAGGACCTGACAGAGGCAGAGCGGCGCGGTCGGGAACGGCGCCGGGTGCTGGCGAAGTATCGGAGGCGGTCGCAGCGGTTCATGGCGCTGGGGTTGAACAGCCGCGGGCAGCCGCGCAAATACAGGGTGAAGGAGCATGCCTGGAAGCTGCTGCGCGCGCAGATGAACCTGCCGGTGGTTGAACTTTTGGGATCGCTGGAACGGGAGGACTTATGACTGAGGCGCAACAGAAGCGGTTTTATTTTCCGGCGTGGAACGCGTGTGCACGGGTGAATGACTGGCGCATGGTCCAAGGGCGCCTGGTGGCGGACCTGCGGCGGCAACGGGCGGAGGCGCAGGGCTGGCCGGAGACGGCGCGGGAAGTGATGCTGCAGGTGTTGGATTACGCGGAGCAGCTGGCGGCGCAGGAGCATCGCGCGGCGACGGCAGCGGACCTGCGGCATGCCTGCAACCTGGTGGCCACGCAAGGGCGCCGGAGCAGCTCGGAGGATTTGGACAACAAACAAACGAACCGGGTGGTGGTGTTGTTCAAGCTGCTGCAGGAGCCGGAGGACCTGGACGCGATCATGGGCTGGCTGCATCCGGAGGAGAGCGACCGGAAGGGCCTGGCGAATTTCATCCGGAAACAGGCGCCGGAAGCGACGCTGGTGGCGATCGCGAAGCATGCGTTCGGAACGATTTTTTGGGAGGACCTCGAGCACGGGAAACTGAAGTGGCTGCTGAAGCAGGTGAAGGGGCGGCAGCAGGAATGGCATGCAAAGGTCGCAAAGGATGAAGAAGGAATTGAACAGCCGTTTTAACCATGGAGCACGCGGAAATGATTTTTAACGAACACGATTTTGAAAAGCTGTCGCAGGTTGAAAAGAACTCACTCTGGCTTTTGCGCGCCATTCGGGACCGCCTGGCGGAGGAGCTGGTGACGGAATTGGAATCGCAGATCGGCGACGATGAGGACGAGCGCGGGCACAGTCCGCAGAACGTCATGGAGCGGATGGTGACTTACAACAGCCCGAACTGGGCGGAGCAATGGTACTTTGAACATTTTAAAAAGCGCCAGTCGTACGAGCGCGTTCATCAAGTGGAGCTTCAGCAGCTGCGGGCCCTGCGCAAGGTAGTGTTTCGGATTGCTCGCCTTGAGCGTGAAGCGCTGCACCGGAAGATCGACCGGTTTAACGATCCGGAGCTATTAACGGCATGACGAACCAACCGCAGGCCGAGCAAGCGACGCTCCCGTTGTTTGAGGTGAGCAAGGACAGCGAGAATGTGCGCTGGCTGGAGCGTTACCTGCAGGCGAGCGGCACCTGGCTGGCGGCGCAATACCTGGCTGACCTGGTCCAGAAGGACGACCGCTGGATCCGGGCGCTGGCGGCGGCGAGCGACTGGGTGATTAGCGGGCAGAAAGGTTACAAGCATATCGAGCACGCGACGGCCGCGGAGGTGGAGCATTTCGTGAACTCAATGGAGAGCCAGGCGAAGAAGATGTTCGGCCGGGCGGAGCGGATGCGGAAGAACATGCACAAAGCAGTAGGGTGAAAAATTAACCACGGATCACACGGATGAACACGGATATTAAGATCGAAGGACTGCAGGGGGCGCTGCCGCACTTTTTCATTGGCGAGAAGCGCGGGCAAGTCGTGACCACTACCGCGGTTTGCGGGATGACTGACATTTGCAAGCAGCAGGTGAAGGCGTCGGCGCATTGCGTGACGAATATCTATTTCGCGAACTCGCTGCAGACCGACGGCACGAAGGTGGCGGCATTCGGGGAGAATTGACTGTATGGCTAAGCGCTATAAAAACTGTCCGCCTCAACATTGGTTAAAAGGAGACAGCATCCACTCAAAGCCGCCGATCAACCACCCTTGGCGCGGGATTAGGACTAAGGAGCAGAAAAAGATTTGGCTCCTTAGGAGATTGCGTGGCCTGGAGGAAAGATTAGGAATTTAATTATGCAATTTGTAAAGCCGATGCCGTTTGATGAGGCGGTGCAGAAGCTGGGCGATAAGACGCCGATCGGTAGCGCGTTGCTGTCGGCGGAATGGCAGGACGTGCCGGTGGCGCTGCGCGAGCGGGCATTGTTCTCCAGCCAGGTGGAGAATGTGCGGTTCCTGCAGCGGGCGCAGGGTGCGCTGGATGATTTCCTCACGAGTTCTCGAGAAGACCTGGGCGACGGTGTTACGGCGCTGAAGACCGGCAGCCGGGCCCAGTTCATTGAGCAGATGCGGGAGTTTGCGTTGAGCGAAGGGATGGGGCCGATTGATGAATCTATGGCGGGCGGTCTGCGGGATATCACGAGCGAACGCCGGCTGGGCCTAATTTTCGACACGCAAACGCGCCAGGCGAATGATTACGGGTATTGGCGCCAGGGCATGAACGCGGATGTGCTGGACGAGTTCCCGGCGCAACGGTTCATCCGGGTGCAGGATGTGAAGCAGGAGCGGGACAGCCACAAGAAGTTCGAAAACCAGGTGTATTTGAAGAGCGACCCGATCTGGGCGGATGTGATCAACGAGGATTTCCACGTGCCGTGGGGCCCGTGGGCGTGGGGTTGCGGCCATGACGTGGAAGACGTGGACCGGGATGAGGCGGAGTCGCTGGGGCTGCTGCAGCCAGGCGACCAGGTCGAACCGGACACGCGGAATTTTAACGAGAACCTGCAGGCGAGCACGGCCGGCCTGGAGCCGGAGCTGGTGCAGAAGCTGCAGGATGAGTTTGGTGACCAGCTGGTGGTGGAAGGCGACACGATGCGCTGGCGCGGCGGAAGTTCCGCCTCCCCATCTGCAGAGGTCAATGTGGGTTTTGAAAACCCGGTATCGGACGCGCTGGAGGTGAAGCTGACGGGCAGTACGCGTGAGGAAGCGCAGGCGGCGATCGCGGCTATAGACAAGGTGCATGATGACGGGAAGCTGCCGCAGATCCCGGTGAAGACTTTGCGCGGGCTGAGCAACGGCGTGTTTGTTTCGTCGGCGGACGGCAAAGCCAAGGAAATCCAGGTGCGTCCGAACAGTTCCTGGCCGGGCCTGAGCACCGCGCATGAGATTGGGCATTTTCTCGACCTGGAAGCCATCGGCGAGAAAGGCAAGTTCGCGACCAGGTCAGGCGACGCCGGCATGAAAGAGGTGCTGAAAGCGGCGGAGGAAACGGACGCGATCAAGGGCCTGCGCCGGCGGCTGAAGGATTCGGAGTCGCCGCGGGTGCGGCATTACGTGAATTATCTGCTGGGCGATGTGGAAATCTGGGCGCGCGCGTATGCGCAGTTCATCGGCGAAGAGAGCGGGAGCAAATTGCTCGAGCAACAGCTGGAGAAGGCGATCGGGGTGGAGTCCGGCCGGCAATGGTCGCATGAGGATTTCAAGCCGGTATCGGCGGCAATTAAGAAGATGTTCCAGGACCTTGGGTGGATGTGATTATGTTAAGCGAACAGGATTTCAACCGGCTGGTGGACGCGATCATGTCGCTGGGCTACGGCGAGGAGCCGGCGGCGCAGTTTGCGGAGCTGATTGGGGACACGCCGGAGTTCGACGGCCAGGGCAACACGATCGTGAAGCAGGACGGGAAGGTGATTGCCCGGCTGCCGCTGAAGGGAATTTTTACCACCGATCACACGGATTAAAACGGATGAGAGCGAGCACCACACCCGAGTTTGAACAGATGGATTTCACCGGCCTGCTGTTCCCAGGCCGGAAGAGTTTGTATGTGTCGGAGGTGGCGGAGCGGCTCGGGGCTACGGACCAGCACGTGATCAATCTCATCGATGAAGGCAAACTGGGGGCGATCGACATCGGGAACGGCTCGCGGAAGTTCTACCGGATCCCGGTTACTGAGTGGGAGCGGTTTTTGAAGAGGCGGGCGACGCTTTGAAAAAAACAATTACCTAGCCGTGGGATTCCAATGCCCAGAGCCATCCGAGTCTTTCACATAATAAAACTTCTGGGTCTTAGCCCGTTTATAACCAAACACCTCATAAAAGATTGAGATCGAGATTTTCGCCGAACTCGGAATTGCTGGAATATCCACAAAATCGCTTAATGGAGCAGTGGTCCGCTCACCCTTTTTTAGAACCTGCACATCGTGTCTTAAAGAGTGTTCCCTAGTGCGGACCAACTTTAGATTGCCAAAAGCCGGATCGTTAAATGACGTATCATCTATTAGGCACACCACGGAGACATTTCGAAGATCAATTAAGCTATCGTTGAAAACTTCCATCTGGCAGGAAAATGGATCTTTCGTATTTAAAAAATGCTCCATGGTAATGGTCACCTTAGGAGCAAATGAGTAGAATTGAGCTAATGAAGCTAGCACGCCGATCAGAGCGATAATAAATGCGACTATTTTCCAACATTTCCGAAAAACGACACCAGCCCATGTCGGACCAAGAGAGAAGAGACTATTATGACGGGCTGCAGATCCTGCTGGGGATCGTAATTGGATCAGTGGTAGCGGTGGGTTTGGTTTATCTGGCGGCATATTTCTGGTGACACCTCCAGCTCGGGCACGTGATTGCTCCCTGCGCTTTTTGCGTCGCTGGTGCGACGGGCTCCGGTTCGACATAGGTGGTTAACAGGACCACGTTAGGAGCGAGGTCTTGTTTTGGGCAGACTACCCTTTTCACCAATAGAGTCAACAGAGGCAAGGGTGGAGTAACCGTTCCACGTGGAGCGTGGTTGAATCGCGGCGATGTTGGCCGCGAGAGCGATAAACGATTTCCCGATTTCCGGTTGCGATGGGGTTCCCCTGTGTCCGTCCATCCAGGACCAACATCCTACTGACGGCCGCAACTTCCTCCGACATGTCGCAGCCGGTTTCTCTGTACCCTACACGGCGCTAATAAAGCAAGCCCCTTGCAGTGCTGTTGCCGCTGCGCACCTTGCGGTGGGACACCTTCCGGGAGGCGCTCAATGAACGAAGTGAAACCCTTGTTCGACTTCATCCGCGCCCACGCGCCCTGGCTGTTCACGCTGATGACGCTGATGGGCTGCGTGCGCCTGGTGCTGAAGCCTTTCAACGCCCGGCTGCAGGCCAAGCTGACGGAGTTGATGGTGACGGCCGCCAACAGCCCGGATACCGAACTGCGCAAGGACTGGGAAACGGTACTGCACCAGCGCTGGTATCGCATCCTCACGTTTACCCTGGACCTGGTGTTGAGTCTGAAGCTGCCGGTCCTCGCCGATTTCCTCCGAGTTCAACAACACACGTCCGGATTCCTAGGCGCTGCGGCTGGGGACAGCCGCGGTCCGGAAGGAGTCCTGGCTGCTGCGGCTGGGGACAGCCGCGGTCCGGGAGCAGAGAACAACAACACAACGAAAGGAACACAGGTATGAAGAAGTTTTTGGGAGCAGTTTTGCTGGTGGGCTTGATGCTCGCCGGCGCGGTCGAGAGCCAGGCGCAGATCGTGGATACGAACATGCCGGCGCCCTCGCCGGTGCTGAGCGGTCCGGCCACGCAGGTGATCGATTTCCTGACCACGGGCTCGAACTGGATGGTGGCGCCTTACGGGATCGTCACCACGGACAGCAAATTCGGCGGCGGCATCGCGTTCGGCTATAAGCTCAGCGATTTCGTGGTGCCGACGATGCGGCTGGATTACCTCGAGGGGCAATTATGGATGCCATCGGCATCACTGCAGCTGCAGGCGCCCCTGACGATCATGGGCAAGATAACGGCCATCCCGTTCACGTTTGCGGGCATTGCCACGCCGATTTCGGGCGCCGGGAATAACAACGGGAGCGCGGTCGGGATATTCGGCGCCGGCGCGGCCATAAGGCTGAGTTCGAAAGTCGACGTGGTGGGGGATTACGAGAAGTGGTCCGGGTTCAAGGGCGGGCAGATACGGTTCGGGATTCTCTACAAGTTCTAAGCGGCTTTAACCACGGATTACACGGACCATGAATCCCAGCACAGGACAAAT
Source organism: Candidatus Limnocylindrales bacterium (assembly GCA_035465515.1). Lineage (GTDB taxonomy): Bacteria > Acidobacteriota > Terriglobia > Terriglobales > Acidobacteriaceae > Angelobacter. Next base: position 5,987 of record DATIWA010000019.1, read on the forward strand.
CCACCACTTCAGCGGTTTTAACAGCGTGCCAGCTGGCTATGTGCCACTAAAGCGCATGCCGGATGAGAACTGTCCTCTCTGCCACGGCAAAGGAAGCCGATTAATCAAGCCTCGCGGATTGAAACAGAAAATCCGCTTCGCGCCCTGCGACTGCACTCAGTAACCGGCGATGAAGATTGCGCTATACCGCGGGACGAGTTTGGTGAGCCTGATGATCCGATGGATCACGCGCTCGCCTTACTCGCACGCGGCATTCGCATTCGATGCGCATAGCCGGGGTGTGCTGGCCCAGCTGGAGGGGGAAGGAAAGGCTGGAAAACTGTCTGACCTGGCCTGGCCGAATAATCCGATGTCGCGGCTAGGGCCGTTTCATGGGCCGGTCGTGGAAGCATGGCAAGGCGGAGTGAAGGCGAGTCCCAGTCTGGCTACGCTGCATACGCCGGGCACGAAGGTGGACCTCTTCAGGTTTAAGCACGTATTGACGGTGGCAGAGGAGCGGTCGCTGATTCTGCTCCTGGCCGGCGATATCGGCGATCCTTACTCCTACTGGAACGTGCTGAAGTTTATCACGCGGCGGCCGGGCAATCTGGACGGGTCATGGTTTTGTTCGGAGCTCGTGTTCGACCGGTGCGCGAAGATTGGGCGCCGGCTGCTGGAGCGGAAAAAAGCGTGGGCGGTTCCGCCGGACTGGCTGCAGATGCCGACCGAGCTGGAGTATGAGGGCCAGGAGGTGACCCCGTGAAGTGCTTGCGCGCGACCAGTCCTTGCGGACGGCCACCAGGGAAAAAGGCGCTCCGAGCGATTAGGCCATGGGTTGGCATGGCTGTTCAAGGCGCCATCGTCTGCGCGTTGTTCATTGCTGCGGCCTGGCTGCTGGACGGCTGCGTTCACTGGCCGGGCGTGGATACGCACGAGAACCGGAAATATGAGGAGGGATTTTCCCAGAAGCCATGAACGCGGCGGACGAACAGATCGAGATGTTTAACCGGACGTCGGATTGGCAATTCCGGGAAGTGGCGCGGCTGATTTCGATGGTGCCTCCTTCGGCGAAGCGGGAGCGGCAGATAGAGGAATTGCGGAAGCGCAACCTGCATTTGTTGTGCGAGTGCGAGCGGTTCATGGAGCGCTACGGATGAAACCGGTTATGCAATCGATAATCGCGGAAGTGGCGGTGAATGCGACGGGCAAGGACCTGCTGGTGTGGCTGGCATGCGCGGCGTGCGTATTTATCGCGATGGCGGCCATCACGTCGTTCTTCAACCAGGCGGTGAAGGCGAAACAGAATTTGAGCGGGCATCCGGCCGTGACGGAGATCGCGCCGCAGCCCTTGGACGTGCGGATGGTGCATGACCTGGTGCGCAAGGACGAATGCATCAGCCGGCACAGTGAATCGGTGGCCGGCCTTTCAGCGGTGCGCCGGGACGTGGACGAGCTGCGCCGGGAGCGCAAGGCGGACACGACGGAGTTGCACGACAAAATCAACAAGGTGGCGATCGAGGTGGGCGGGCTGTCGAAGTCCACGGAAATGCAAAACCAACGGCTGGCGCAGATGGACGGCAAGCTGGACCGCCTGGTGGAGAAGCGGCTGGAGCGTATGTAGCGCTGGGAAGGGAAGAAGAACCACGGATCACACGGATTACACGGAAAGAAAAACGGAAAGATGAACGCAGAGCAGAAGGAACTATTTCGAAAAGGGATTTTGCGGGTGTTGGAGGCGAACAACACGCGGTTCGGCCTGGGCGTGCCGGCGGTGTGCCACAGCCTGGCGGTGTTCGGCTTTCCCGACCCGTCAGCGGCGGATGTCCAGGACGGGATCGAATATCTCGCGGGCAAAGGGCTGGTGGACGAGGTCATGAAATATATCAGCCGGGAGAACCGGGCCTGGCGCATCAGCCAGAAGGGGATTGCGTTCCTGGACGAAGGGCACTGACCACGTGAATGAGTGCGACCAAAAAACCGCGATGCGACGCGCGACTGAAGACGCTGCCGGAGGAGCGCCAGGCGGCGATCGCGGAGTATGCCCGCGAGCACAAGATGGTGGAGACCATCGAATGGCTGCGCAAAGACGGCATCGTCACTTCGTTGGCGGGGTTATCGGAGTTTTTATCCTGGTGGCGGTTGCAGGCGCAGTTCCGGGCGGACGAGTCGACCACGGAAGCTTTGCTGGAGGAGCTGAAGAAGGAAGCCAGCGGATTGACGGACGCGCAGCTGGACGAGCTGGGGCAGCGGACGTTTTCGCTGCTGGCGATACGGCGGGAGGACCCGGACACGTTCTTGCAGGTGCGCGGGGCCCGGTTCAAAGGGGAGATCGAGAAGGAGAAAATCAATTTGCGGCGCCAGGCGGAGGCGCGCCTGGGCGAGGGGTTAAAGCTGCAGCGGGAGAAATTCCAGCGGGAGACTTGCGAGCTGTTCCTGCGCTGGGCGGCGGATGCGAAGGCGAAGAAGATCGCGAACGCCACGATCAGCAACGCGGAGAAGATCGAGCTGCTGGGGCAGCTGATGTTCGGCGAGAACTGGAAATAGCCTTGCGGCTGGCCACCATGAACACATCTCACGCCACTCGGAAAAAAGACGCTGCTGCGGGCGGGACGCCCGCGCTCCGGTTCAAGGTGCGGACGGGCCAGGCGGAATTTGAGCGGGGCGTGGATGCGCACCGGATTTCGGGGCTGCTGGCGCGGCGGCAATACGGGAAGACGACGATCGCCAGCCGGATAGCGTTGAAGAAGATGATGCGCACGGCCGGGCACACCGTCGTGTTCGGGTCGGTGAAGGTGGACCTGGGCCGGGAGATTGTGCGCAAGGAAGCCGACGCGATGCAGAAGGCGTTCCGGATGCTGAGCCAGACGGCGCAGGGCGCCGGAGCCATGCTTGACCTGGTCGACGCCGACAAAGGGAAGTCACGCCCGGAACTGACCGCGGATGATTTCGCGGAGTTGTATGAAGCATGCCGGCTGGAGTTCCGGCTTTGGCACGATCGGACAACGTATTCTCGGACGAAGGTTGTGGCTTTGACGCCGGCGGCGGTGGGTGAAACGGGCGACCTGATTTTGGACGAGGTGGGCCGCGTAAAGAATTTCCGGGATGTGTGGGAAGCGGTAAAGCCCATCATCGCGAGCAACCCGAACTTCCGCTGCATGCTGACCACAACCCCCCCGCCGGATGATACGCACTATTCGTTTGAGCTTCTGGCGCCGCCGATTGGGGCTGACCTGGCGGTGAAGCCGGAAGGCAACTGGTACCAGAGCGAGCTCGGGGTGTGGGTGCTGCGGATTACGGCCTGGGACGCTTACGCGGACGGGATCCCGCTGTATGACGATGATACGGGCGCGCCGATTAGTCCCGAGCAGTCCAGGGCGAAGGACCATGACAAGGACGCCTGGGACCGGAACTACGGTTGCAAGTTTGTGATTGGTGGAACGGCGGCATGCGGGCTTATCCAGCTGGATACGGCGCAACGACGAGGTGTGGGCGAGTGCGCGTTGTTCGTCATTAATAATGACGCGGAGTTCGGGGACGCGATTGCATTCCTGCTGCGGCGGCTTGGCAGCGGCGCTGTAGGCATCGGCTGGGACCTGGCTACGACCACCAAGGAAACGAGCAACCCGAGTTCCATATCGGTTGTGGAAGAAAACGGGGTTGATTTGATTGTGCGGGCGGTCCTGGTCTGGAAGACAGCGGATCCCGAGGTTGCGCTGGAACGGGCGCGGCTGGTGGTTCAGGCGGTGCGCCAGCGCAAAGAAGGCGGCCGGGCCCGGCGGCTATGCATCGACGGAACGAACGAACGCTATTTTTCGGCGCGCGTCCGGACGGAGCTGGCGGAGGAGCTGCCGGTCGAGGCGGTGGTGATGAGCGAGACGGTTGAGGTTCCGGGTGAAGATACGCCCATCACATGGAAGCAGCGGCTGGGCGGTCAGCTCGTGGGCGAGCTGGATGATAACCACCTTTGGCTGCCGCCGGAACGGTATCTCCGGGAAGATTGGCGGGCGGTGAAGAAGGAGAAAGGGCAGTTCGTTTGCGAACCGGACGCCAGCGGACGTCACGGGGACACGTTCGACTCGACCAAACTGGGGGTGAAAGCCCTGCGTTCGAACAGTGGCGTGATCGGCAGCACGGAAGGGATAGACATGGGTGGGAACGGCGGGGTGCGGTCGTTCCAAAGGCGGGTTTGGAGGCCCAGACAATTGGCATGAGACCCCGGAAACCGAATTTGGCGCACATGGGGTGTTTGCCCCATGGGACGTCTGAAGGGTGCGAAAACGGCGATCGACGCGTCCAGGAGGCTGCAATGCGCTGCAGTGACCGGTTAAAGCGATGCCTTTTTGAGGTGGGCAATGTCCCAAAACAGCATTTTTTGAATGAGTAAGGTCCAACCCATTTCAAAGCCCCGGTCAGCGGCCAAACCCGCAAAGGGTAATGCTGCGGCTGGGGACAGCCGCGGTCCGGGGGCTGTGCCCCCTCCCACTGCTGCGGCCGGGACGGCCGCGCCCCAGCCGAAGTCGATGATGTTGGTGGTCCGGCCGAACGTGCGGGACCGGTGGCTGGCTTCGCAGCTGTCTTATTTCACGCCGCAGATTGTCGAGAACACGGTGCGCGGCGCCATGGCCGGGAATCTCCTGGCGCAATGGCTGATGTTCGACCTGATGGAGCAGACCTGGCCGCGGCTCAATAAGAACCTGAACGAGCTGAAGAACGCGGTCATTGACCTGGACTGGAACCTGCAGCCGTTCGCGCTCCGGGGTGACAAGCCGTCCGCGGAAGCCACACGCCGGCGCAAGGTGATTGAGCAGGCGCTTTGGCTGATGCGTCCCGAGGCCGACGCGGATGAAGCGGATTTCGAGGACACGATTTACGATGTCCTGGACGCGGTGGGCAAAGGGATCGCGGTGTCGGAGATCGATTGGATGGCGCCGGGCGACCCGGACAACCAGACGGGTTTGTGGATGCCGCGGGCGACGAAGTGGGTGCATCCGCGGTATTACGGTTACCCGCCGCAGCCGGGCGCGGAAGACCGGCTCATGTTGAACATGATGGAGGTGCGGCTGAACAACCCGGATGCCGACGCCGCACTGGAGGAAGCGTTCCAGCGTTCCACGAGCGAGGTTTTCGGCGGACTGCCGCAGAGCGGGAACAATTCGCTTTATGCGCGGTTCCCGCGGGACCAGTTCATTATCTCGATCATCAAACAGAAGTCGGGCCATCCGATTTCGAGCGCGCTATTGCGCATTCTGGGCTTCTGGTGGGCGGCATCGAACTTCAGCTGGGAATGGTTCCTGAACCTGGCGCAAATCTTCGGCGTGCCGCTGCGGTGGGCTAATTACGACAGCAAAGCGCCGCCGGACACCATCAGCGGGATCAAGGATATGATGGCCAACCTGGGGAGCGCCGGGTGGGCGGTATTCCCCGAGGGGGTGAAGATCAATATCGAGAAAGCGCTGGAAGCGGCGCGGGACAACCCGAACAAGGCGTTTATCGACGCGGCGGACATAATCGCCGACACGCTGATCCTGGGCCAGACGCTGACCACGAGCCAGGGCGAGCGCGGGAGCCAGGCGCTGGGCACCATTCACAAGGACGTCCGCGATGAAAAGATTCACGCGGTGGCCAAGCGGGCGGCGAAAATCCTGAACAACCAGTTTTTGCCGTCCATCTGCCGGATGAACTTCGGCGATGCGCGGGAGTGTCCCTGGTTCCAGCCAAGCTCCAAGCAAGCCAAGGACGTGGTGGGCCAGGCGACGCGTTACAAGACGCTGCTGAGCATACCGGGCATCAGGGTGAGTGAAGACCAGTTCTACGAGGACAACGACCTGGTGCGTCCGGATCCGGATGACCCGGTGTTCGTCGGCCAGGCCACGGGCGGGTTCGACAACTCCTCCGGCGGCGATGGGAGCGAAGGCGACATGCCGGGCGACAAGAGCGCCACGGCCCAGGGCAAATCGGCGGCGACGGACAAGCTGATTGACCAGGCGCTGGAGAACCTGACCGGCGTGGAAGCAAAATGGCTGGCCGGCGTGAAGCCGTTTTTCCGCGAGCTCATGGCCAAGGCGAAGGATGCGGAATTGAGCGACGCTGATTTTGCCAAGGCCCTGGTGAAAGCGCGCAGCCAGATACCCGAGCTTTTCGGGAAGCTGGACACTAAGGCGCTGGCCAAGGCGATGGAAGAGACCATGGCGTCGGCGGTGGTGAACGGCGCGCTGAAAGGGCACATGGCGAGAGGGGGAAAGAAATGATCGCGCTGAGCACCAACAACGCGACGTTCACCATTAACAAGGTGATCAATGCCTGGAACGCCAGCGGCGCACTGGGCGGGGTGTTCGGCACGATTAATTATGTGCAGCGGTCGGACACGGCCGGCCAGGTGGAGAAGGAAGTGGCACTGCTCAAGGAAGGCGCGGAGTCGCTGAAGTCGGGAGTGGACGCGTTCTTTAATAAAGGCATCACGGCGGCTAAGGCGGTGGCGGAAGAGTCGGCCAAGATGCGGGAGAGTTTTCGCCAGGCGGCGGAGTTTGCTTTGAAAGCGCCGGGCCTGGTCGCTTCGATGTTTGGCTTTGGGTCGTCGAGCAGCTCGGGAGGTGCCGGCGGTTCGGTTCCGATGAGTGATGCGGCGAAGAAGATTTTGGATGAGGTGAACCAGAAATGGGCGGAGAGCACGCAGAGCAAGTTGAAGCTGCTGGACCTCGAGGAGCAGAAGTTGAAGCAGAAGGTGGATGAGGAGGTCCTGGACGTGGCGAAGGCGGAGGAAGCGAAGCGGAAAATCACCGAGACGTACGCGGCGCTGCGCCGGGAGCTCATCCAGAAACAGGCGGATGAACAAAAGGCGCTGCAGCTGTCGGCGATTGAAGGGCAGCGCAAGCTGGTGGAAGGGGACCCGTTTTTGACGGACCTGCAGAAGCGGGAACGGCTGCTCGATCTGCTCAAGGAAGAGAACCGGTTGCTCGAGCAGAATATCGAGATCAAGAAGCGCCAGGTGACGGACCCTAACGCGAGCGACGAGAGCAAGCTGCTCGCGGAAAAACAGCTGCAGGACCTGCAGATGCGCCGGGCGGATACGCAGCAGAGCATTACGAACACGTCGGCGGAAGGGACGATGAGCGGCGAGTTCCGGCGGGTGCTGACGGACATGGGCAACCAGTGGGGGAGCTGGGCACATCAGATCGCGAACACGTTCCAGAATGTGATTGGGGGCGCCATTGACGTGATTTCGAAGGGTATCACGGGCCTGATCCTGGGGACGAAGACCTGGGGCCAGGCGCTGAGCGAGATCGGCACGAGCATCCTGAACATGATCATCAACGCGATCGTGAAGATGTTCGTCACGTGGATCGTGAACATGACGGTGCTGCGGCTCCTGCAGAAGCTTTTCGGCACGGAGAGCAACACGCAGGCGGCGCAGAGCGCGGCGGCCTGGACGCCGGCGGCCGTGGCGGCCAGCATCGCGAGTTATGGCGCGGCGGCGACGGTGGGCACGGCATCGGTGGTGGCCGGCATGGCGATCGCGGAAGCGTTTGCGGCAGGGATGAGCGGCGCCGGCGGGGCATTCGCGGAAGGCGGCCGGCCGCCGATGGGCGCAGTTTCTCTGGTAGGCGAGCGCGGGCCGGAATTGTTCGTGCCTGACCGGCCGGGAACGATTGTGCCGGCGGATGTGAGCGCGGCGATTATGCGGGGCGTGGGAGGTGGCACGAGCGGAACTGGAACCACAGGCGCTGGGGGCGGAGGGACGAATATTCACTTGGGACTGTTGAGCGACCGCAGCCAGGTCCCGGCGTGGGCGCGCAGCGCGCAAGGCGAGGCGCATTTAATCGACTTGGTGAAGAAGAATATTCACCTGATTCAAAAAGGATGAGCACCTTGCGGTGCGGCCACCAAACAATGAAGAAACACGAGGCAAACCGATTGAGAAGCGAAGCTAGCTGCTGCGGCTGAGGACAGCCGCGCTCCGGGGAAATGATCAGCACGATTTACAATGCGCAGCCGGTGTGGCTGCTGGATTTGGCGCCGGACTGGGTGAGCGGCGTGTCGGCGGAGGTGACGCTAATCGGCATCAGCGAGGCTGGCCTGACAAACCGGGAAGGACGCCGGGCATTCTCGCAGACGCTGCGGTTCCGGACGAAGTTCGATATCACCTGCAGCGGGGCGGATGCGCGCCGGCTGGAAACCGGTCTGCGCACTTACCTGAATGAACCGGTGCTGGTGCCGTTGTGGCCGGCGGCGACGCCGTGGTCGACGTATGGCGGGCGGCCGGTGGGCGGCGGGTTGAACCTGGTCTACAAGGAGGACTGGTCGCAATGGGCTTTGTTCGCGCCAGGCGCTGAGCCGGCCTGGCCGGCGGCGAATGACACGCTGGTACCGGTACTGTGGGGCCGGCTGGAAGGGGCCCGGCAGGTGAGCTGGATTGGTCCGGAGCAGGCGCAGTTTGTGGTGGACCATACGGAGTCGAGCCCGGCGGCTTATGCCATCACAGTGGGCGCGCCGGCATTGGTGGATGGGCTCGTTCCTGCGGGCTGGGCGGCGGCGCCGAAGTTGTTTCCATTCGAAATCAATTTCGCGGGGAGCGTGGGCCAGGACAACCTGATTGTAATTCAGCGCGAGGACATCGGGTTCGGCCGGCAGACGGCGGAGACGCTCTATCCCTGGACGCCGGCGCGACGGGATAGCGGCGCTTTCTTTTTCGGAGCGCCAACGGAATGGGCGACGATGCTGGGATTTTTCCAGGCATACGCCGGCGGCAAAGCGTTTTGGGCGGCGGACTGGGTGAGCGCGGCGGACCTGGTGGGGGACGTGGCAGCCGCGGACGTGACGCTGCATGTGTCCGACACGCAAGGGGTGAAGGCGGGGGATTATTTGGCATTACTGGCTCCGGACGGCGGGCCCGGCGGGGTGAGCGCGATTGGCCGGGTGCTGTTCATTGCGCCGGGCATTATCACCTTGGACGGCGGGCTGCTGGGCACGCCGGCGATCCCGGCCGTGATGAAGGCGAGCGGGACGGTGGTATCTCACCTGATTTTAGCGCGGCTGGAGGCGCCGAAGCTGACGCTGCTGTTCCGCAGCAATGATTATGCAGAGGCACTGCTGAAGGTGCGCGAGGTGCCACCGGAATACGTGCCGGCAGCCGATGAAACGCTGGGCGTGACGCTGGGGCTGCTGCCGACGCGATGTTATCTGTATGAGTTTAGCCGGGTGCTGGACGGGGCGACGTTCACGGACCGGTGGACGAGTTACGAGAATGACCTGAATTATCTCGGGAACATTTACACGGCGCGGAAGGTGTCGCACGGGGATATCCGGAGCAGCCTGCAGGCGGACAAGACGCAGCTGGAGGTGAAAAGCGACCTGGTGGCCGGGAGCGCGCTGGTGCTTTTGGCGACGCTGCAAATGGAAGCTCCGCTGATGCTGACGGTGCGCGTGGCGAATACGGACGGGGTGAACGCGGTGGCGGCATCGGTGATTTTCACGGGGGAAGTAGAAACGGCCAGCGTGAAGGGCAGCCGGATAACGGGCACGGCATCGCCCTCCGGCGCCCGGTTCGACCGGAAGCTGCCGCGGTTCATGCTGCAGCTCACCTGCAATTACGCGCTGTTCGGGCCGGGCTGCACGCTGAACAGGGCGGATTGGCAATTCACGGCGACTGTGAGCGACCCAGGCGTGCCGGGGTATCCTTTTGTTTTTCAGCTGAGCGGCCTGGCGCGGGTGATCGGCACAGCGCCGGCTTACACGCAGGATTGGTTTGCGGGCGGCTGGATTGAGTTCGGCGCCGGAGCGGCGAAGCAGCGGCGGGGTATTTTGCTGAGCTCGCTGCCGGCAGCCGGCGTGCTGACGGTGACGCTGGACCGGGACCCGGCGCCGTATCCAGCGATTGGCGACGCGGTGGTGCTTTATCCGGGGTGCGATGGCCAGGCGAGCACATGCAATTTTAAGTTTAACAATTACCTGAATTTTGGCGGGCATCCGTTCCTGCCGGCGACGAACCCGAGTTTGATTCAGGTGCAAAACACCACGAGAGGAGGGAAGAAGTGAATCCACTGAACCGACAACACGCGATCCGGGAGTATGAACTGCTGGTAGACGATAACGCGTTTGTAAACGCTGCGGCTGAGGACAGCCGCGGTCCGGAGAGCTGGTTCAACACGCCGGAGAAGGTGAGCCTGCTGCAGTTCCGGGCGGAGCATTGGATTGGGACGCCTTTTTTCCCGAACAGCAACACGGCCGGCAAACGCGGCGGGGTGAGCTGCCAGAAGCTGGCCAGCGCGCTCTACAAGGAAACGGGGTTTGCGAGCATCGAAGTGCCGGAGGTGGCGATGAGCCATGCGCGGTTCGCCGGCGCGGATAGCCTGGTGGAGAAATGGATGGACGGCCGGCCGGAGTTTGTGCGGGTATCGCCGAAGGAGCCGCAACCGGGGGATTTGCTCGGGTTCATGATTAACCGGGTAGTGCATCACTTGGGGGTGATGGTGCTGATGCAGGATTCGCCGAAGCAAGCGGTGCCGGCGTTGCGGGTGTTTATTCATACGCTGGAGCATTCAGGCACGAATTACGCCACGCTGTTTGACCCGGTGTGGGGTTCGCGCCTGGCAGTGGTATGGCGGCCGCGCCTGGATAAGGGAGGGTTGCATGGGGTCTAAGGGCGGCCGGGTAAACACGCAGGAGCAGGGCCTGGACCCAGCGAATGTGTCGCCGGATGAGCTGGCGACAAATCAGGAAGCAACGCCTGTGCCTTACATCGCGGGCGAGATGAAGCTGGCGGTGCGGTGGATCAGCCCGGCTTACGACCAATACACGCAGGACGTGCCGAGTGGAGGGAAAAAATAACTTATGGGCGGAAGCAGCAAAGGCGGGGGCAGCGGTTCGCAGATGCGGAATTATTTCGGGTCGATCGGCGGGGTCGTCTGCGCCGGTCCGGTGGACGAGCTGTTGACGGTGCTGATTGATAGCACGCTGGCCTGGCCGCCGCAGCGGCCCTGGGGCGACGGGGTGGACGCGCTGCAGGTAGTGGAATACATGCGGTCGGGAGGGGTGGCCACGGTGTTCTTGGCGCAGGTGCCGATGATTTATAAGAACGACAATTTTATCCTGACGGGGATGAATGACCCGAGCTTCAACTGCGCCGGCGCCACGGCCGTAAACTCGGTTTACGGGGCTTTTGTGAGTTACGGCAACGCGGGTCCGGACGTGGCATGGACGGTGGCTAGCAGCGGGGCCCTGACCAAAGTGCTGGCTTACGTGGTGAACAATATCGTTTCGCGAGCAGGCGAGCTTTACCAATGCACCACGCCGCATTCAGGTGTGCCGGGCACAGCGCCGCCGAACATTACGTACTGGAAGCGCTGGAGCATTAAGCGGAGTGAGCAGCCGAATCCTTACGCTTTCACCATCCCGAACCGCGGGCACGCTTATTTTTATTGGGGGACAGATAACCAGACGCTGCGCGTGGGCGGTGTGCTGAGCAAGAATGACCATCCGGCTTACCGCAACCAGGCGTTGATCGAGCTGGAAGGTTTCCTGTTCGGGATTGAGCGCACGACGGCTCCGAACGTGGAGGTGGTAGTGCGGAAAGCGCCGGCACAAACGATTGTGGTGGACGCGGCCGCGGACCTCGACGTGGACGGCCAGGCGAACCCGGCCGTGGTAGCGCTGGAGCTGATGACGAATCCGCTGTTCGGCGCGGGGCTGGATCCGGGCATGTTCGACCCGG
>DATIWA010000020.1:0-2244 GCA_035465515.1 Candidatus Limnocylindrales bacterium
AACGCTGTGGCTGGTACTCTACAAGCGATTGGTACACTGGCGTTGCTTTTGGTTCCGCTGTCCCTGCGGTTTATTGCCTGAGAACAGGTCCCAGGGCCGGATCGCGAAAGCCAAATTGAGTGCTCCGATCTTTGACGGCCCATAGAGTATGTCGCACAATCGGAGCCAGCAACAACACTACCGAAGAGGACCTGTCCTGAAGGCCTAACCCAGGAAAGCCGCTGTTCCCTCTCGCAGGGTCATCGTTCGCATCTGAGCATCAGCAGCTTGCTTGTTCTGGTCAAACCCTGTCAACCAAGTCCGCAGTTCGTACTCCTGGAATTAAGGTTTCGTCAACCGTGCTTTTAACCGGCATTCAAACTACTTCAGCATCCTGAATACAACCTGTTCACAAAACCGACGCTCTGCTCATCTTAGAAGAACAGCAGCTCACAAGCTGCGAGGTGTTGCCATGAGGTTACGCATCTCACGTTGTGTCCGCTCAGGTGTGCTTCTCTGTCTGGCCGCATTGGCTATGTGCATGATTGCGGGATGCGGAAGCACGGCCCCCAACAACGCCCCCGCGCCGGCCACACCCACGCCTTCAGCCTCGCCCGCGCCATCACCCGCGCCTTCACCTGCGGCAGCTACCGGCTACCTGACATGGAAGAACGACGCCGCGCGCACCGGCCAGCAATCGAAGGAGACAATCCTGACTCCGGCAAACGTGAACGCCGCCCAGTTCGGCGAAAAATTCTCCGCCACGTTGGACGGCTGGACCTACGCCCAACCTTTATATGTCGCCGGCCTCACGATCGGCGGCGCACGGCACAACGTCGTCTTTGTGGCCACCGAGCATGACAGCGTATACGCCTTTGACGCCGACACCGCCGGCCCGCCGCTATGGCACACCAGCTTCCTTGGCCCCGGGATCACGACTGTGCCTACCGGAGGAAATCACCTGATTCCCCTTCAACCCGAAGTGGGCATCACCGGCACTCCAGTGATTGATCCCGCCACAGGAACCATCTACGTGCTGGCCCAGACGGTTGAAAATGGTGTCTACCAAAATAAACTGCACGCGCTGGACATCACCTCAGGCGCGGAGAAGCTGGGAAGCCCGGCCGTGGTCAGCGATGCCGGCTTCCAGGCCAAGCAGGAGTTCGTGCGCTCAGCGCTCCTGCTGGCCAACGGCAACGTTTATGTTGCCTTTGCCTCCTACGGCGACATTCTGCCGTACAATGGCTGGGTCTTTGCCTTTGACGCCGTCACCCTCAGGCAAATTGCGAGCTGGAATGACACTGCCGCAGGCAGCGAAGCCGGCATATGGATGGGAGGCGCGGGCCCTTCCGCCGATGAGAACGGGAACATCTATGTAAGCACGGGGAACGGAACATGGAACGGCACCACTGATTTCGGCATGAGCGTGGTCAAACTTGATCCCACGCTCCACGTGCTGGACTATTTCACGCCATTCAATGAAGCCTCGCTGTCTAATGCGGGGTATGACTTTGGCAGCGGCGGCGTACTGCTGGTCCCCGCCCAGTCCGGGGCCTTCCCGCATGAAATCGTCGTCTGCGGCAAGGCGGAGCCTGTTTATGTGCTGAACCGGGACAGCCTGGGGCATAAGGGAGCTACCGACGATAGCCAGATCATTCAGGTCCTGCACAACCAGCTCGGCGGAACCAGCGGTCTTCAGGCCGACGACCACTGCTTCTCCACGGCGGCCTTTTTCCAGCAGAAGATCTATTTCATCGGCAACAACGATGTGATCAAGGCTTATTCTCTCGATTCCGCCAGCGGGAAACTGTCTGCCGCGCCGGTGTCACAGGGCAGTTTCATCTTCGAGTTTCCGGGCGCGCAGCCGGTTGTGTCGTCGAATGGAACGGCCAACGGCATTGTCTGGGCGGTGGACAACAGCACGGCGGCTTCCCTGCACGCCTTTGACGCCAATGACGTCTCCCGTGAACTCTATAGAAGCCCCTCCATTGGCCAGGCCTCCAAATGGGCCGTGGCGACGGTCATCAACGGTAAAGTTTACGTGCCGACCAAAACCAGGCTCGTAGTCTTTGGCCTGAATTAGAGATTGGCCTCGGGAAACCTGCCTTGTGTACAAGGTCCTAAACTGCCGCGGCCTTCTCCACCAGCGCCGCCTTCTTCGCCGGCGCCACATGCGATTCCACCAGCCGATTGCCCAGCTTGATCATCGGCGACTCCAGCAGATGGTAAAGCCCGTAGCAGAGCAGCGCGAGCGACGCAGCGAAT
>DATIWA010000021.1:0-10064 GCA_035465515.1 Candidatus Limnocylindrales bacterium
CCACGCGTCCGCGCTGAAGCAGAGGCCGCACGATCTCCGCGAGACGGGCGTTGGACTCTTCAAATTGGGGGACGGCCTTGCCGAAGCTGGCGTCGGTGACGATGCACTGGCGGGAATCCACGTGGCAGGCTTCGATGCCGCGCTGAGAAAAAGCCGCTGCTGCGATTTTGGAGGAGATGCGCTCCCCAAACCCGGCGATCGTATCTGTTGTGCGGGCGGTCAACTCGCCCACGGCCACCACGCCACGCAGCAGCTCGTCCAGGGCGTCAAAGTCGGCTTCCAGTTCGGGAGCGATTTGTTCAAAGGCGTGCGTGCCCAGCAGGTCCACAGCGGTGTTGTAGTGGCGTTCGCGAGCGGCACGGGAGAGTTCCAGGGCCTTATCGCGGTGGCCGGCACCGGCGGCGGCAGCCATGGCCAGAAGCTGGTCGGTAATTTTGGCGAGCGCGCTGACCACAACTACGGGTTTTTCGCTGAGCCGCTCGCGCACGATAGCGGCCACGCGGTCAATGGCATGGGCGTCCTGCACGGAGGTGCCGCCGAATTTCATTACGATCATTGGGCGGCCCCACGGAATTGGCGGGATCCACTCAACCGAGGTAGCCCTGCTCGCGCAGCAGTTCGCCGTTCAGGATGGCAGCGCCGGCGGCGCCGCGAATGGTGTTGTGGGAGAGCACGGTGAACTTCCAGTCGAAGATGTTGCAGGGGCGGAGGCGTCCTGTTACGGACGACATGCCGCGCCCGCGATCACGGTCCAGGCGGGGCTGCGGGCGGTCCGGCGCAGGATCATAAATCACCGGCTGCTCCGGCGCTGTGGGCAGTTTCAATTTCTGGGGCAGGCAGCGGAACTCATTCCAGGTGTTGATGATCTCCTCGGCCGTGGCAGGCTTGCTCAGCTTGAGAGAAACCGATTCAGTATGCCCGTCTTCCACGGCCACGCGGTTGCAGTGAGCGCTCAACGCAAAATCGGCCGGGACGATCCTCTCCGCATTCAAGGAGCCGAGCAGCTTGCGGGATTCGGCTTCCATCTTGTCTTCTTCTTTGGCGATGTAGGGAATGACGTTGCCCAAAATATCCAGAGAAGGCACGCCCGGATAACCGGCGCCGCTCACAGCCTGCATGGTCACTACAAAGATTTTTTCCACCCCGAAGCGGCGATGCAGGGGCGCGAGCGCCAGCACCAGCCCGATGGCCGAGCAGTTGGGGTTGGTCACCATGAACCCGCCATTTTTCCTGTACCAGCTTTGCGTCTTGATCAGGGCAGTGTGATCACCATTGACTTCAGGAATGACCAGCGGCACGTCTTCGGCCATGCGGAAGGCGCTGGAGTTGGAGACCACGGCGCAGCCCGCGTCGGCGAAGGCGGGCTCGATTTGCTGGGCGGCGGTGGCGTCCAGCGCCGCAAAGACCAGCTTGGGCGTGTCTTTGGCCGGTGAGGCGGGATTGACCGGCAGGAGGCCCACGCGCTCGGGAATCGGCGTGCTCAGTCGCCAGGTAACGGCGTCAACATACTTCTTGCCGGCGGACCGGTCAGAAGCCGCCAGCCAGGCCACTTCAAACCAGGGATGTCCTTCCAGCAGCTGGATGAATCGCTGTCCGACAGTCCCGGTGGCGCCGAGAATGCCTACTGGAGTCTTCTTAGTCATGGGTTTCTAAACGTTAGATTTTAGCACTGTAGGAAAAGCTGTCAGCCTTCAGCGGTCAGCCAGGCATTACGACTTTTTCGAGCGCACACAAAAACGTCTCTGCAAAGTTCAATCGTCCGCGGATGCCGCCGTGCTTGAGGGCTTCTTCTTCACCAGGTACTCGTCCGCCATCACCATGACCAGGGCGGCGGTGGGCACTGAGACAAGCGCCCCCACTACGCCGGCGAGGGCGGCCCCCAGCGAGAGCGCAATGATGACCGCGACGGGAGAGAGCTTCAATGTGGAACGCATGATGCGCGGCGAAAAGAAAGCCGCCTCAAACTGCGCGTACACCGCATGAAAGATCACAACGCCCAGGGCTTTCTCCGGTGAATCCATGGCGGCGACCGTTCCCGCAATCAGCAGGGCGCTGATGGGCCCGGCGATGGGAATGATATCGGCTACGCCTGCGAACAGCGCCAGGATGTAAAAATATTTGAGCTTGAGAGCGTAGTACACGGCCAGACTGCACAGGCCCATGGACGCCATCATGACGGACTGTCCGATCAGCCAGTTGCGCATGCGCCGTTCCGCGCGCAGCAGTGCGGCTGCAAGACGCGGCTGCTGGTCCAGAGGGAACAGCGAGACTGTCCACCTGAAGGTCCGGTCACCGTCAATAATGAAATATGCCGTGAGGATGATGGCGGTGAATACACCAAAAATCCCGCCCGCGATGTTGAGGAACAGCCCGCCGGCGCCACCGGCGAGTTCGGCCGCGTATTTCCGCAGTTCGACCGGATCAGCTCGATTGCCGAAAGGCAGGTGGTGCAATTCCTCGGTGAGCGCGGCGAGGTGACTGGGCCAGTCGGCGGAAAACTGCCGGGCGTCATGAAGCACCGGCGGCGCGGCGAAAATCATGAAAAGCGTGCCCAGCAGCACCAGGGCCAGGATCAGCAGAACGATGGCAAAGCCGCGTCCCGCTCTCCAGCCATTCACATGCACCTTCTGGATTGTGCCGATAGCAGGCGAGAGCACCACGGCAAACAGGGCGCTCACATAAATGAGCATCAGGACATTACGGACCGCGTAGGCCGTCCAAAGCAACAGAAGCACGCCGAAAAAGAAGAGAATGTCGGAGCGGCGGTTGTCAGCCATAGCAGGTCCAAGCCCAGCGGAGAAGTTGACAGAAGTGTAGCGCAGATCCGGGAAAGCCCGATCTTCCGGAAGTACAACAACCTGGTAATCGGGTAATTCTGTAAATTAAGTGAATGAAACCGTCCGGCGGGGTTGGAGCTTCCCGCGGACCAGGCTACAGAATCTGCCAGGTCAGTCTCTTACCACCTCAACATTGCTGGAGGGCACGGCCATTTTGAGGACTTTGAAATCGTCACCCACCCACAGCGTCCAGGTTGTGCCGTCAGTATCCAGCTTCAGCTTGTTGACTTCGCGCTCCTGGCCTTTCACGGTGATGCGGTCGCGGCCGAGGAGGTCCATTACGGCTTCACCGGCGCTGTGCTGCTGCGGCACCAGGATCCCGAAATGGCTGGGCCCGCACATGCGCCCCTCGTTGGGCTTCCACACGCAACCGGTAGCCAGATAGCGCAGCACCAGCAGTTCACGCTGGGAAAAGAAATTGTCGTCGAGTATGACGGTGGAGAGAGGCAGGATGTGAGGAACGTCCTGCTTTTTCTGGTCCGCCGGGACGATGTGCTCCACCAGGAGCTGGTCTTTGGGTTCGACCGAGGATTCTTCTTTCTTGGGCGAGGTGGAGCGCCAGACGTACGACCGAAGCTCACCCTTGCTGTTGATCTGCATTTCCGCAGACTGGGTGGCCCTGTAATTTCCGTCTTCTACCTTGATCTCAGAGGTGGCGATGTTGACGTCAGAACCCTGTTCGATCTGAAATTTCTCCGTACCGATCCGCTTGCCGTTCATGAAGATGCCAAAGCTGCCGGAGTCCCATACCTTGCTTGCGCCCGCTGACTTCTTGTCCTTATGGTCGCTCCCGCAAAGGAACGCGGGCGCCATGAGAAGGGCCGCGACAAAAATGCATTTAAAAAAAGAGTTCATGTTTTTCACCTCTTGACGCCGGCGGGCATCCCAGCCGCCGGACGGCCGGCGTCCCGGACAACTTCAACGTTGCTTCCCGCCGCCGTCATCTTGACCAGCTTGTAATCTTCATCGACCCATAAGAGCCAGGACATGTCAGATTCTTCTCCCTTGTCGTTCAACCACATCACCTTTTGTGGTCCCCCGGTCCGCAGCCTGATCTTATTCAGCAATTCTTTGGCGCCGTTGATCATGACTTGCTCCTGGCCCAGCAGTTCCAGAGTGGCGTCTTCTGACACGTGCTCTTGAGGGACCAGGACGGGAAATGTGGCAGCCCTGCACGTGAGCTGATTTCCCCGTTTGGGGCAGGCTGTGGCCAGGTATCGCCACAGCAGAAGCTCGCGCTGGGAGAAAAAATTGTCGTCCAATATTGCTGTTGAAGCGGGGAGCAGGTGCTGGATATCAAGCTTCTTTTGATCGGCCGGCGTAATGTGCTCAATCAGGAACTGGTCTTTCAGATCAACCACGCACTCTTCTTTTTGCGGCGAAGTCGCCTGCCAGATGTATGAACGAAGGTCTCCTGAAGGAGTGATTTCCATTTCAGATTTCTGGTCGGCCTTGAAGCTGCCGTTCTCAATCTGAAATTCCGAACTGGCAACGCTAAAGCCCGCCATCCGCTCGATCTGAAATTTTTCGGTTCCCAGGCGCTTGCCGCTAACGAAGATCCCAAACGTTCCTGAGTCCCATACCTGGCCGTCAGGTTTTGCGCTCGGGGGCCTGGTTTTGTCCACGCCACCGAAGGAAACCGCCATCAGGACGAAGGCGGATACGATGACGGGCCAGGACGCGACTTTCATAGCTTTACCTCCGGATTGGCTGCCAGGAGAATCTGTTCAATTTCAGCGGCCACCTGTTCCACGGTCTTGTCCGCAGTTTCCACGCGATGGCGCGCCAAGTCGTAAGCCGGACGCCGGGCTGCAAACAGCTCAGCGAATACCTGTTCCTGCTGCAAGAGCGGACGGACTGTACCGTCTGCCATGCACCGTTTGCGCAACTCGTTGAGCGGCGCGTCCAGCAGGATGGTCAGCGCTCCGGCCCGGTCCAGCACGTCACGGTTTGCCGCCTGGGCAAAGGTTCCTCCGCCCAGCGCCACCACAAGATCATCCCGACTGAAACTTTCCTGCATGAGTTCCAGAAGGGCAGCGGCTTCCGCCCGGCGAAACCCCGCTTCGCTCTGGTCCGCGAAGATGGCGGCCACGCTCTTGCCTTCGCGCTGCTCGATCACCTGGTCGAGGTCGCAGAATTTCCATCCCAGACGGGCTGCCAGCGCTTTGCCCACCGTGGTTTTTCCCGCGCCCATGAACCCGATAAGAAAGACACGCCGGGTTGATTCAGCTCGGGGCATAGAACAAAACTGGTTCGCGGCGTGTTACCGCGTATGTTACTGCTTCTTTACGCGGATTCTACCACTGAAAGACTGGAGCTGAACGGAAGATGAACCTGAGTTGGAAGTACCTGCGAAGGAACTGCCCGCCTTAGGGACAAATGAGGCATGGGTCTTTTTCTGAAGAGGGAAATCATTCTGCACGGAGCCGCTGACGGAACGCGCGACCAGGTCCACGGAGGCTGTTTGCGGCAGCTTCATCTCGATGTTGCCGCTGTGCGTGGTCATTGTGTAATCGCCGAATCCGGAGCAATCGCCTTCATAGGTGATATTTCCGCTGCCAGTTCCAACGTTCACCTTAGGTCCGGTGACGTTCACCATTTGCACGGTCCCGCTGGTGGAGCTGATTTCCACGTGCCCGCCGGTTACATTGTCAAGTGTGATGGCGCCGGCCACGCTGCGCACGTGCACGTGGGAGCGCGATACATTTCGTACCGTGACCTGCCCTGTGTCGGAGGAAAGGTTGATGTCGCCGCTCAGGGTGTCCAGGGTAATCGGGGCCGTGGCCGTCGTAACCGTGACTGAAATCCCCGCCGGCACGCTGATCTCGTAATCCACCCGGGCTTCATCCGCGCTGGGGCTCTGGTCCGGCAGCGCGTGGGTCATGATCTCAATGCGCCGCTTGTCCGGCGTGCTTTCCTGGTCCGCTTCCACCTTGCCGGAATGAGTGGTGTAGGCCAATACGATCTGGCGGCCATTTTCTGGCTTGAGGTTTACCGAGCCATAATTGTTGACGATGTTGACTGTGCCGCCGGGAGCCACGTCCAGCCGGACCTCCTTACGCCCGTCGGCTGCTGACGCGCTTGCCGCGACCATCAGGCCGAATGCAACGGCCATCATCACTCTCGCAATCGCCCGCCTGCGCTCCGGGGTTGTGTTGGTCCTGGTCATGGCTGTGATTCCCTCCTCATCCGCTACGGCAACGAGCGGGCGGTCGCCATCTGGTACAGCATTTGTTTCTGCTGGTAGGCGTCCAGCAGTTGCTCCTGCGCTGCGGCGTCCTGCGGGTCGCGGTTGACCGCCTGCTGCGCGTCGGCAATGTACGCATTGGCCTCGCGCAGCCCGTCTTCGTATGCGCGACGCACCTCCGGCTCCTGCTGCGACATCTGGCTGATCAACTGCTGATCGTCGCTGTTATTCTGAGCTGATTGTGCATTGCTATTTTGCGCCGGGAGTTGCTGTGAAGGCAAATGAGGACGATAACTGATAAGGACCGCGGCAAAAACCACCATCGCCGCAAGGGCCATGGTCCATCCTACCGGTGTCCCGCTTTTGGTTTGTGCTGGTGTACTCGTTAAATGTCCCTGGCGGGACGATCGGCCCTCCCGGAGCAGGCCTTCGCGTTGCAGCGAATGCTCAATGCCGATCCAGACCCGCGGATTCGGGTCGTACATCGGCAGCAGGAGCTTGGCCTGTTCCGCAATATACTTGAGGTCCTGCACCAGCTCGGCACAAGCCGGGCAGGATCGCAGGTGCTCTTCTTCGTCCGGGTTCCCGCCGCTCTCAATGATGTACGGCAGGACCTCCTGAAATTGCTGGCAGTTCATGGTTTTCTTCATCCTCTCCCTTCCCGGAACGCCGGCCATCCGCGGGCCTTTGCCGGGCGCTGTTTGCTCAGCCGCTCAACGGCGGGCGGCCTTTTCGGCTCTGCTGAGCTTCAGCAGATCGCGCAATTTCATGCGCGCCTTGTGCAGTTGCGACTTGCTGTTCCCGATGGAGCAGCCCATCATCTCTGCAATCTCATTATGTTCGTAGCCTTCCACGTCATGCAGAACAAAGATAATGCGGTATCCCGGCGGCAGGCTCTCAATGGCCCGCTCCAGGTTCACCCGGTCAATGGAACCCGCCAGCACGTTGTCCCGCGCTCCAATGTCCTTCCTGGGACCATCCTCATGCTGCGGCTCCAGCGCTTCATCCAGCGATACCTCCGGCAGACCCTTCTTGCGCAGGTGCATCAGCACCACGTTCACCGCAAGACGGTGCAGCCAGGTTGAAAAGGCCGATTCGCCGCGGAAGGTCGCAATCTTGCGGTAGAGCTGCAGGAAAGCTTCCTGCGTAAGGTCTTCCGCCTCGGCCGTGTTTCCAGTCATGCGTAGACACAGCGAATACACACGTCGTTTGTGCAGCCCGTACAAGGCCTCAAACGATTCCGCGTCACCGCCTTTGGCCCGTTCAATCGCCTCTGCTTCTGACAGTCCGGATGCGATGATTTTCTTAGCTTGTGTCAAGTTGCCCTTATGAGGCCGCTGCTCGATGAGATGCGGCAGTGTAGCTGCTATGTTGTATGTCAAAAGTTTCCCCAGCGTGCTGCGAATAGCTAATGGAAGCCTTTTTAGCCAGCTTTGGTTGCCTGAAAACCATACCACCTCATCGCGAACTCTTCATTAGTTCCAGCACTCCCGGCCACCTCCAAGTCTCCCCAAGGGGCCCCGGCTACCGGCGTGGGATGAAAAGCCGCAGCACGTCGATGCCGCATGCCAATTTAAGAGATGAGCCACCCTGATTTGGGCCCGGAACGCCGCCTATCCGGGTACCGGTTCATCCCTTGAAAATAAAGACTTAGCTCGTTCCTCCCCGGGGCTGAATCGGGGGAACTGAAAAATCAACTCCAGGCGCCGAGAGGAGCAGATTACCTGTCCTCCCGCAAAGAACAAACGCAACGGAGAACCCGTTGCGCCCCACCGCCGCCGGACCACATTAACCCAGCCAGCAATTCGAAATTTCTTCGCGAGAGTAGCGCAAGCGTATGCGCCGGTCAAGCAGGGGTGCTCAGAATTGGCGGATGTCAATTTTCGACCGATTTTGGCCATCTGGTCCATCCCGTGAGCCTGCCGTTGCCATAAACTTGATCCTGTTTGCCGGAGGGCTTACATGGTCCAGGAAAGTGTTGCGCACCGCATCTGTCCCGTTTGCGAAGCCTGCTGCGGACTGGAACTGACCGTTTCCAATGGCCAGGTCACAAAAGTCCGGGGCCACGCCGCTGACGTCTTCAGCCAGGGCTATCTCTGTCCCAAGGGCGTTGCGCTCAAAGATCTGCATGAGGATCCGGATCGCCTGCGCACGCCGCTGATCAAGCGCAACGGCCGCTTTGAGCCGGCCAGCTGGGACCAGGCCTTCGCCGAAATCGAGCGCCGCCTTCCGCTCATCATGCAGCAGCATGGGCGCGACTCCGTTGCCCTGGCGCTGGGTAATCCCATTGTGCACAAGACGGGATTGCTGCTTTACGTGCCGCGCCTCAGCCGGGCCATTGGCACGCACAATGTCTTTTCCGCTTCCACGCTGGACCAGATGCCCAAGCAGCTCTCCTGCGGGCTCATGTTTGGCGACTGGCTCTCCTTCCCGGTTCCCGACATTGAGCGGACGGATTATCTGCTGGTTCTGGGCGCCAACCCCATGGTGTCCAACGGCAGCCTGTGGACTGTCCCAAATTTTCGCGACAAGGCCAAAGCGCTGCGCGCCCGCGGCGGCAAGCTGGTAGTCATTGACCCCCGCCGCACGGAAACCGCGGAGGCGGCCGACCGCCATATTTTTATTCGTCCCGGGGCTGACGTGTTTCTGCTGCTGGGCATGGCGCACACCCTCTTTGCGGAAAATCTGGTCCGGCTCGGGCGGCTCGCCAGGCACGTTGCCGGCGTGGAAGCAGTTCAATCGGCGGTAGCGGATTTTTCTCCGGAGAAAATGTCCGGACGCTGTGGCGTTCCCGCATCTCTCATCCGCGAACTCGCGCGCGATCTGGCGAGTGCGCAGCGCGCCGCCGTTTACGGCCGTATTGGCACCTGCACCCAGGAGTACGGAACGCTGTGCAGCTGGCTGGTGGACGTCCTGAACATCCTCACCGGACACTTCGACGAGCCCGGCTGCGCGATGTTCCCCAAAGCCGCGGTCCTGCAACCGAACTCCATGGGCAAATCCGGAACAGGCAAGGGAATCGTTACCGGCAGGCGGAAGAGCCGCGTCTCCGGCGCGCCGGAGGTCATGGGTGAATTTCCCATGAGCTGCCTGGCGGAGGAGATCGAGACGCCCGGCCCCGGGCAGGTCCGCGCTTTCATTACGGTGGCCAGCAATTGCGCGCTGTCCTCTCCCAACGGCCCGCGCCTGGCCGCCGCGCTGGCCCGGCTGGAATTCATGGTCAGCGTGGATATTTATGTGAATGAAACCACGCGCCATGCGGACGTGATTCTTCCCGGCCTTTCGCCGCTGGAAGAAATGCACTATGACGTGGCGTTCTCGCAATTCTCATATCGCAACCACGCGCGTTACAGCGCACCCGTGCTGCCGCGTCCGGAGGGCCGGCCGGCCGAGTGGGAAATCCTGCTGCGCCTCACGGCCATCGCCCAGGGCAAGGGGGCCCAGGCTGATCTCAAGCATCTCGATGATGAACTCGTCGCCGAAGACGTGCGCCGCATCGCGGGCCCGTTTGCCGGGGTCGTGCTCAAGGCCGTTGCCCACCGCAGCGGGCCGGAGCGGATACTGGATCTGGGTCTGCGCGCCGGTCCTTATGGCGACCAGTTCGGCATGAAGCCCGGCGGCCTCAATCTCGAGAAAGTCATGGCCGCGCCCGCCGGGGTTGATCTTGGGCCGCTCGCGCCCCGCGTGCCGGAAATGCTGCGCACGCCCTCGGGCAAGATTGAGCTCGCGCCGCCCGCGCTCATCGCCGATCTCAAGCGCCCGCTGGACGATCTTTCGCGTCCGGCGCCCGAACTGGTCATCATCGGCCGGCGGCAACTGCATTCCAACAACAGCTGGATGCACAACCTGCCTGTGCTGGCCAAAGCCCAGCGCTGCACCGCGCTGGTAAATCCCGCCGACGCCGCGCGTCTTGGTCTAACGGATGGAGGACTGGCAAAATTGGGCCGCAACGGCTCGAGCGTGCAGGTTGAAGTGAAGATTAGCGATGAGATGATGCCCGGCGTCATCAGCCTGCCGCATGGCTGGGGACACGACCAGAC
>DATIWA010000022.1:0-6384 GCA_035465515.1 Candidatus Limnocylindrales bacterium
AGGCTGCCCTACAACGGCTGGGTCTTTGCTGTTGACGCCGCCTCCCTCAGACAGATCGCGAGCTGGAATGCCACTGCGTCAGGCAGCCAGGGAGGCATATGGATGGCCGGCACAGGGCCCGCGGCCGATGAGGATGGGAACGTCTATGTCGCCACCGGAAATGGAACATGGAATGGCACCACCGATTTCGGCATGAGCGTGATCAAGCTTGATCCCACGCTCCATGTGCTTGACTATTTCACGCCATTCAACGTGTTTGCGCTTTCGGAGGCAGATTACGATCTTGCCAGCGGCGGCGTGCTTTTGGTGCCTCATCAATCCGGTACCTTCCCTGACGAAGCCATCATTTGTGGCAAGCCTGACTCGGTCTATGTATTGAACCGTGACAGTATGGGGCACAAGGGATCCTCGGATGACAGCCAGATTATTCAGAGCCTCCCTCACCAGGTTGGCGGAATCGGCAGCGTCCACGCGGACCATCACTGCTTCACCACGGCGGCCTATTTCAATCATAAGATCTATTTCATCGGCAACAACGATGTAATCAAGGCCTTCACTCTGAATTGGCGCACCGGGCAGCTTTCTTCGGCACCGGTGTCACACGGCAGCTTCGCCTTCGTTTTTCCCGGTGCGCAACCGGTTGTTTCGTCAAATGGAACGGCGGATGGCATTGTCTGGGCGGTGGACCATGGGCCGGCGGCTTCCCTTCACGCCTTCGACGCAAATGACGTTTCCCGTGAACTCTACAGAAGCCCATCCATCGGCGATGGCATCAAATGGGCGGTGCCGACTGTTATTAACGGCAAGGTCTACGTAGCGACTAAAAACAGGCTCGTGGTCTTTGGCCTGAAATAACGCCGGTGCTGATTTTTTCGGCTGGTCCCTGTCACTTCTGCCCAATAGCCGTGCCTGGCTGGGGCATGCCTTCAACAAAAGCGCGGAGATCGGCGGCGCTGCGATCGGAGACTTCCTCCATGGGCAGATGACCGCAATGGTCGTAGATGATGACGGTCGCGTGGGGAATCTTCTCCGCGTACACGTTGGCAAGGCGCACGGGCAACAGGGCGTCCTGGCGGCCCCACAGGACAAGCGTCGGTACGGCAATCTCATGGAGCCGCGCCATCATGGCTGGATCGTACGACGGCAGGCGAAGACGGGCGAACGTCGCCTCGGGGGTGCCCGGGCGCCGGTTCAGCTCCCAGTAGCGGTCAATCATCTGCGGCGTAGCAAGGGACTGATCATAGAACGCGCCTTTGAGCGTTTCGGCAAAGATCGCGCGGGGCGCGAAGCGCCGCAGAATGGGCGCCGCCATCGGGTTGCGCGCCAGGCGAAAACCGAGTCGCGGAGTCATATCCACTCCAGGCGCGGTCACTCCCGCTGCATCCACCAGCACCAGTTTCGATACCCGATTGGGATGGGCCAGAGCGAATCGCCACGCCACATGCCCTCCCATAGAGTTGCCGGCGAGCACGAACGGCCGGTCAATTCCTAGCGCAGAGGTGAAGTTGTCGAGGAAAGACACCATGCCGTTAATGCTGTAGTCGCGCTCGACGGTTGCTCCGGTAAGCCCATGACCCGGCAGGTCCACGCTGATGACGCGCATGGTCGCCTGAAGCCGGTGTGCCCAGGGCTCCCAGGTGTGGAGGGAGGCATTCGACCCATGGAGCAAAACCAGGATTGGGGCGCCGCCGCCTCCTGCGGCTGCCGGATAGTCGCGGTAATGGACGACAGTTCCGCTGGGAAGCTTGAGGAACTGCGACGGGGGCTGACCATATTTGGCGATCAAGGTTGCCGACGGCACCTGGGGCGTGGGGAAAAACACCACGAGGACGCAGACTCCCAGAAAGGCAAATAGAAGCAATCCGCCGACGATCCACAGAAATTTCTTCATCATGTTCCTTTGAGCTGCCTCCTGAGAGGCCACCTTAAGTTCGGATGTCACTGACCGTCACAAATGTGCAGCATGGATTGTAGCAACCGGCGCGGACTCAACCCGCGAGAAACTCGATCGCTCGCACCGCATCCTGGGGCAGCACGAGCTCGCTGCTTGCCAGGTCCTGCCGCATGTGCTCAGGGTCCGAAGTGCCGGTGATCGGAAGCATACCGGCGGCCCAGGCAAAGCTGAACACGATCTGGGCCGGAGTAGCATTGGCGCGAGCGGCCAGGCCGGCCACCAGGGGATGGCGCAGCACCTCCGAGTTGGCGGTGAGCAGCGAGAACGCCTGATAGACAATGTTGCGTTCGCGGCAGTAGCGGCGCACCTCACGGTCCCAGCCAAGACGGGCGAAGCAGCGATTTTGCACAAAAGCCGGCGCTTCGGCGTGTCCGGCCTCCATCTGCTCCAGATGCCGGAGGTCCACATTGCTCACTCCCAGGAAGCGCGTGCGGCCCGCATCGCGCTCCTTTCCCATGGCCTGCCAGACTTCCATGTCGGCATCAGTCCAGTCATAGCGGGAGGAAGGGCCGTGAAGGACATAGCTGTCCGCGTATTCGGTTCCCAGGTGCTCGAGCGAGCTGGCCAGAGATTGCGCTACCTGAACAGAAAGGCGTGCGCCGGGATCAAAAGGGAGCCTGTGGTCCTGGCCGGCCTGATAGGTGAATTTCGTCTGGAGAAACAGGTCCGCGCGCGTCGCCACTCCCGCGCGACAGGCGGAGGCGAGGCCCTGACCGACTCCGGCCTCAAAATAATGCCGGCGCTGGTTGGCCGTATCAATCGCACGAAAGCCCGCCCGGAGCGCAAGCTCCGTGAGCGCCGCGGTGCGCTCTTCTTTCCAAGCGGTGCCGTAGAGGAAGCCGGGAACGGACGAAGCCTGCTGGTTTGGCATCGAGCTATTCTGCCATGACAGGCGTTCGCGCCTTTATGCCGGAACCAGTCTCACTCCACATTCCTGCCGAAGCGGAGAGTCGGGCCTACCGAGATGCGCACGCTGTTGCGGCCTTCCGCAAGCAGGCCATCGAACAGCTTTACATGGACAACGTCCACGGCTACGCGCAGGCCGAAGTGCCTGGAGGCATTCAGATCGAAACCGCCTCCCGCGCCGTAGAACGGCTGCAGATCGGATTTTTTCCCGGAAGGCGCAATCTGCTGCACGACCAGCGCCAGCAGGGGATTGTTGGGCTTGAGTGTTGCCTTTTCATGCAAACCGCCAATCGCGGGGCGAATGAAAAAAGTCACCCATTTGAGCTGGCGAAAATTGATCTGCGGGCCGGCGGTAAACGTGTAGGTAATGGAATCGAACGGCACGGAAGGATTTGGCCCGAGCAGCGGGACCAGAGGAGCAAGCTGCGCCTGGATGGCCGGCGTGAGGTCCTGCGCCCGGATATCGCTGTGGCCGGTGAAATAGCTGTAATCGGCCCCCAGGGCGAGCCAGCGGGTCACGTTGATGCCGAACTCACCGTTGACGCCGCGCTCCACCAGGTTGAGTTTGGGTGAAGCAAAGTACGAATAGCCGGCAAAGGCGTCATACCGTCCTACGTACTCCTGTTGCGCCAGGGCGGCTGATGAGAGCAGTACAGCTGCAAGTGCGATCAAGGAAACTTTCATAAGTACTCCGGGATGAGATTTGCGGGCATGTGCGGGCAAGAAGGCAGGGTGAGCAGGGGACGTACATAGCATTTAGATACGAGTAGCTTAGAGTTTGAAGGGATGCCTGAGACTATCGGCGGGACCGCGGGTTCATCGCCGGGAATCAAAGCGAAAAAAGGCCGAAAAAATCGAGAACCTGGAATTTGCGGCCAGCAGGAACGGCGGGAGCCGGGAAAGTGGATGCGCTCAGCCGGGAATTGATGGGCGCAGCGCGGGAAATAACGAACTGGAATCGCCGCTACCCGAGCAGCTTTCTTGCCTTCCTGAACACATCGACCATCATTTTTTCCGTCAGCTTGCCGGTCAGAGTGTTCTGCAAAGACGGATGATAAGAGCAGAGCAGGGTACGCCCGTTGGGCAGCGGATAATGAGCGCCGTGGGCGAACACAAAGCCGGATTTGGTCTTGAGCAGCCCCTGGCGCTTCAGGTAGTTGAGATAGGCATCGAAGGCGATTTTCCCCAGAACAACCACAAGACTGACATTTTTCAGCAGCGCAAATTCGCGTTCAATGTGGCCGGAGCAGTTGGCGATTTCAGCGGGCGTCGGTTTATTGGCAGGAGGGGCGCAGTGCACGGCGGCGGTGATGTAGACGTCATGCAGAGTGAGGCCGTCATCGCGGTGGAGAGAGGTGGGCTGTGATGCAAAGCCCGTGCTGTGCAGCACGCGATAGAGAAAATTGCCGGAGCCATCGCCGGTGAAGGGCCGTCCGGTGCGGTTGGATCCATGCGCTCCGGGGGCAAGTCCCAGGACCAGTATTCTTGCCCCGGGGTCGCCCCAGCCAGGCACGGGTCTGGCCCAGTATTCCCAGTCACGGTAGGCGCGGCGCTTTTCCCGGCCAATCTTCCGGCAATACTCAACCAGGCGAGGGCAGCGCGTGCAGGCAATGATTTCCTTGTTCAGTTGAACCAGGCCGGTACGCATTTACGAACAGTTTATCAATGATGATGCGCCACGCAGAACTGGTGCCCCCTCCCGACCAGAGAGGAAAGCGCGTCAAGAAAGATCTCCGGACCATCGAGGGGGTTTACATGGACTTCATTGGGCACAGCAGGCAGCTCGTCATAAGGATCCAGCACCACCGAGGGGACGCCGAGTTTCTGGGCCTCGGCACAGAGCAGATACCGTTCCCCGGCGCGCAGTGAATGACCGATAATCAATGCGCACACATGCCTGGCATGCAGTATTTTCAGGGCTGACTCGGCTGTAGTAACAGGGATTACGCCGTAACCGGCATGGGCAAGGACCGCATTTCGGATAGGGGACAATATCCTCTCTTGCGAAATGGAAAGGACAGCTGGTCTCATTTTTTCCTTCATCCGTCGTTCTAGCTGGGCTTGGCGTGCTTTGTACAAAAGTATTCTCCTGAAAATGGACGAAAGCAAGGGAAAAGCGTTCATCTGCCGGTTTTACTTGAACGGGGCGATATTCCTGGTTTCGAAGGGTTACCGTGGTGTTTGACCGGCAAGTAAGAGTCTCTTAAACTGGAAATTCAGGAGACCCATCTCCGAACCCCCATTTTGCCCTCCCCGCAGGCAAACATAAAAAGGAACAAGCACTTGGAAAAAGCGAATACTGAAAACAACGCAGCCGAAACGCCGGAAGGTCAGCTGAGTTCTGGTCCAGTGACTGAAACAGAAACGGGGCAATCTCCTGAACTGGCGGAAGATCCCTGCCGGCAGCAGATCACCATAGAGATTCCCGCCGAGGTGGTTGCCGAGGAACAGGAAGCCCTGGTGCAGCAGTACTCGAAGCAGGCGCGCGTTCCCGGATTCCGCCAGGGCAAGGTGCCGGCCAGCATCGTGAAAACCCGTTTTTCCGACAAGATCAGGGAAGACCTGCTGGAACGGCTCGTGCCCCAGTATTTCCATGTGGCGGTGATGTCGAGCGGGTACAAGCCGATCTCGGCGCCTTCCATTACCGACCTGAAGGCCGAGCCGGGAGACGCCATCCGGTTCACGGCAAGCTTTGATGTGATGCCGGACTTTGAATTAGGCGACTATCAGAGCATCAAAGTCGAGAAGCCGGATATCCAAGTATCGGATGAAGAAGTAGAGAACGAGGTAAAGCAGCTGCAGGAACGGCAAGCCAGCTACGATCCGGTGGAAGAACGCGCCCTGGAGGATGGCGACTTTGCGCAGGTGTCATTCCAGGCCACTCCGAGGGAGGAGGCCAAAGGGGAAGGGGAAGACAAGCCGGGGCAGGCTGAAAGCGCGCCCGGCCAGCCGGTGAAAATGGACGACGTGATGGTGGAAATAGGGTCGCCGAACACGGTGCCGGAATTTTCCCAGCACCTGCGCGGAGCCAGTCCCGGCGAAGAGCGCAGCTTTGAGGTGGTCTATCCCAAGGAGTTCCACGATCCTCGTCTGGCGGGAAAAACGTTCGATTATCACGTCAAGATCAACGCCTTGAAGAAGAAGACGCTGCCTGAACTGAACGACGCCTTCGCCAAGGAACTCAGCCCCGAATTCGAGACGCTCGGACAGCTGAGAGACGCTATCCGGGAAAACCTGCGCGCGCAGCGTCAGCACGAAGCTGAGCATGAGGCAAAGGAGAAGCTCATTAGCCAACTGGTGGAGCAGCATGACTTTCCTGTGCCGCGGTCCATGGTGGAGCACCAGGTGGACTTGAGACTGGAGCGCGGACTCCGTGCGCTGGCAGCCCAGGGCATGCGCACCGAGGACATGCGGCGGATGGACTTCCGGCGCCTGCGCGCGGCGCAGCAGCCCGCGGCTGTGAAGGAGGTCAAATCCGGCCTGTTGCTTCAAAAGATCGCTGAGAAGGAGAACATCCAGATCAG
>DATIWA010000023.1:0-2406 GCA_035465515.1 Candidatus Limnocylindrales bacterium
GGTGTCCGCAGGACTTCTGGCATAAGGAATCTCCGCAAGGATTTTATAACCCGTGGCCGGAAATGTAGAGTCCGCCCTTGGGGGCAGGGGGCATTTTGCGCCGCTCTGTCCACGCGGCCTTGACGCTGAACGGCAGGCCCATGCGCCGAGAAAGCTCGTGTGCTCCAGGCCTTTGAAGCTGGCTTGCGCCCAAGAGGCCCGCCGGTCCGGCTGGCGCGCACAGGATCGAGTTCTGGCGACGCAACTTGAGGCGCCCTTAATGTCATCCCAAAGGATAAGCGCCCTCCTTTTGACGGTCCCCTGGAAATTTGTGGCGTGACCTGTGGGACTGTTATGCCTCACACTTCAGTCAACGTGCAGCTTGAAAAGCGGCATGCCGATCGCCTTGCGGAACTGGGCCTGGTCTCCGCCAGCATCATCCATGAAGTGAAGAATGCGCTCCAGGGCATTGCCAACGCGCTCTTTCTGCTGGAGCATGACCAGAGTATAGGGCCGAAATCCCGGGAGTGGATTGCCGTGGCCCAGCGTGAGTTGTCGCGTGCCTTCGATGCGTCGCGCCAGACGCTCTCCCTGGTGCGCGCGGAGGCTCCGGGGCAGGTCAGCGTATCAAGGCTTCTGGATGAGGTGCTTGACGCGTATGCGGGAAAAGCAGCGTACAAGCGCGTCACGATAGAACGGCGTTTTGACTTTCAGGGCGAGATACAGGCGGACCCGGGTTCGATACGCGAGGTCTTTGCCAATATCGTGCTGAATGCTCTTGAATCGCTGCCGGCCCGCGGGGGCAGACTGCTGGTCCGTACCTCCGCGCGCCGGCGGTCGAATGGGAGGCATGTCGCGGGGGTGCAGATTGCCTTTGCGGACAACGGGCCCGGCATACCGGATAAAAACAAAAAGAAAATTTTCGAACCCCTCTTTTCCACCAAGAAGGGCAAGGGAACGGGGCTCGGCTTGTGGGTATGCAGGCAACTGGTGCGCCAGCATCATGGCAACCTGTCGTTGCTCAGCAAGACCCGCCGCGCCGGCGCCGGCTGCTGCTTCCTTATATTTTTGCCGGTGAGGCAAAATCAAAACCAGTGAGTTCTGTTTCGCCGCGAAAGTTGCTGCTCCTGAAGCGCCGCGGCTATGATATCCCTCATGATTGGAGTTCCGGAACGAACTGAAGCCGCCCCGTACTACTTCACCTACATTGACCGCGTCACTGGTGACGACATCCTGGGCCGGCTGGAAAGCCAGATGGAACAAGCCGGCGCGTTCCTCCGCGCCATTTCCGAAGAGAAATCCCTGTACCGCTATGCGCCGGGAAAGTGGAGCATCCGTGAGGCCTGGAACCACGTGAACGATGCCGAACGCCTTTTTGTGTTCCGCGCCATGTGGTTTGCCCGCGGATTTGAGACTTCGCTGCCCAGCTTCGAGCAGGAAATCGCCGTGGCCGCGGCCCAGGCGGACCAGGTGCCGTGGGCGCAACACGTTGCGGAATTTGAGCAGATTCGCCGCGCCAGCGTCTCGTTCTTCCGTAATCTGCCACCGGAAGCCTGGAAGCGCAGCGGCACGGCCAGCGGATATTCATTCACCGTGCGTGCTCTCGCCTACATTGTCGCCGGGCATGCCGAACATCATCTGGCGATTTTGCGTGAACGTTATTTTTGAGGGCGTGATATAAAGTCGTATCCGGACAAGCAGACCTGTCCCATCAATCTCCTTTGCGAGAACCCAAAACATGAATACACCTGCCATGGACATTGCCGCCCTGAAAGCGCGCATGCGCGAGACCTGGTCAGCCGGCGATTTCGGCGTAATTGCCCGTTACACGTTCCAGTGTGGAGAGAATTTTGTAGGCGGCCTGAAACTCGCCCCCGGCGCGCGCGTGCTGGACGTGGCGTGCGGCACGGGTAACTCCGCCATTCCCGCAGCCAGGGCCGGGGCCAGCGTGACCGGAGTGGATATTGCGGCAAACCTGCTCGAGCAGGCGCGTATGCGCGCGGCGCGCGAAGGCCTGAAGGTCGAATTCCAGGAGGGCGACGCCGAGCAGCTGTCGTTTCCCGAAGGGGCCTTTGACGCCGTGATCACCATGTTCGGCGCCATGTTTGCTCCACGGCCGGAGCGGGTTGCCGCCGAGTTGCTGCGCGTCTGCCGTCCGGGAGGCGTCATCGCCATGGCCAACTGGACGCCTGCCAGCCATCCCGCAAAAATGTTCGCGGCCACTGCCCGGCACGTGCCTCCGCCCCCCGGTGTGCCGCCGCCGGTGTTATGGGGTGATGAAGACACCGTGCGCCAGCGCTTTGGCGCCGGCGTGACTGCGATTCAATGCAAGCGCCAAAGTTGCCTGTTTGACTTTCCTTTTCCTCCCGCGGAAGTAGTGCAGCTTTTCCGCCAGTATTTCGGTCCCACGCAGGCGGCTTTCTCGCG
>DATIWA010000024.1:0-6548 GCA_035465515.1 Candidatus Limnocylindrales bacterium
CTCCGTGGGCGATATCTGCCAGGCGCTGCGCGTGGTCTATGGGACGTATGAGGAAGTGAGCATCACTTAAATCGGGGGATCGGCGCATCAGGTGATTGCAACGGTCACCTGATGGTCCGATTCTGATACACCGTCCACTGCCCGGTTCCTGCGAGCTTCTCCAGCCACGCGCATTTTTTCAGTAGGGCTTCAAACTCGGGAAACCGATAAGCCAGGAAAACCGGCCGCGGGTGATCCGCCAGAGATTGCCGCAGATGTTCCAGGACGGCCGCCAGCACCGGCTCCGGAAACGGGTTGAACAGATATACCACCAGCGGCCCGGGCGGGAACCGGAAATCTCTGGCATCCATGCAAAGCGACTCAAATGAACAGACGCCACGGACGTCAGCCGGAAGTCTGGCAATGTTTTCCAACGCCGCCTGGTGCAGCCCAGGCATGAACTCAACGCCGATGATTTTCCGGAAAGGATAGGCGGATGCCATAACCAGGACGCGGCCTTTGCCGGAACCGAGATCAATGAAGGTGAACTGGTCTGAGTTAATGGGCAGTGCGCTCATGATTTCCTCAAAGAGCCAGGGCTCGGTGGGGAAGTACTGGTGCCCGGTGAGGGCGGCAAAAAGCTGCGTGCGAAAGCCGACATTTGCGCGGGTGGTATCCACCATGTGGTCGAAGTCATAATCCAGATCGCCGAACTTTGTCTTGCGCCGCCCCGGCAGGTATTCCAGCAGGAGTCGCCAGAGCGCCTGCGCGGTCTGTTTGAGGGTTTTGGGGAGCCCGTAATGCCGGATGCTGTCACGCCAGAGCCGGCGGAAGGCGCGCCAGAAACCGAAGCGGTCTTCGGGATGCAAAGATCCGGCAGTTGTGCTTAGATTGGGATCAGCATCCATGAAAAAAGCCCTTGACCATCTTAAAAAATCTGACGCCATCCTGGCGGCCGTGATTGCCCAGGTGGGTCCGTGCCGGCTTACGTATCGCGAGCCCACGTTTGAAGCGCTGGCCCGCTCCATTGTCTTTCAGCAGCTCAGCACCAAAGCGGCGCGAACCATCTATGGCCGGCTGGAAGAAGCAGCAGGCGGCAGGATTACGCCGGAGGCAATCCAGAACCTGGGCCTGGGCGAGATGCGGCGCGCCGGCCTTTCCAAGCAGAAGACCAGTTATATACGCGACCTGGCGGAGCACGCCTTGAGCGGCAAGGTGGACTTTGAACGGTTGCCGGGCATGAGCGACGCGGAGGTCATTGAGGCGCTGACCGACATCAAGGGTGTTGGCGTGTGGACGGCGCACATGTTCCTGATTTTCGCGCTACGCCGGCCCAATGTGCTGCCCGTGGGCGACCTGGGCGTGCGCATGGCGATCAAGCGGCTGTATCGCAAACGCAAACTGCCGACGCCGGTGCAGATGGAAAAGCTGGCCAGAGACTGGCATCCCTATTGCAGCTTTGCGGCCTGGTATTTATGGAGGAGCCTGGAACTGCCGAAGTCAACAAACGGAAAATCCACCACCGAGTCGCAGAGAGACGCAGGAAAGCAACTCCGGAAATCCCGGACGAAGTGAGGAATGGCCGGTGCGCCTCATCCCGGCCTTTCACGCTGGCGGGTGAAAGATCATCACAGTCTGCCCGGGATTGTTGGAACAGCGCCCATCTCCGTGGCGGGCCTGTTCTTTGGTAGAATCGTTGCAACCAATGCCCAATGACCGCAAAATTCGCGTTCTTGTCGCCAAGCCGGGCCTGGATGGCCATGACCGGGGCGCCAAGGTAATTGCCCGGGCGCTGCGCGATGCCGGCATGGAAGTCATTTACACCGGGCTGCGCCAGACGCCGGAGATGATTGTGAACTCCGCCTTGCAGGAAGACGTGGACGTGATTGGCCTCTCCATTCTTTCCGGGGCGCACAACGCGATTGTTCCACGGGTCTCCGAGTTGCTGCGCAAGCATAAAATCGAGGACGTGTTGCTGCTGGTCGGCGGGATCATTCCCGAGCAGGATTTTGATCAGATGAAAAAGGCCGGCGTTTCAGGGATTTTTAATCCCGGCACGCCGATGGATGAGATTGTGGATTTTATCCGCAAGAACATCAAACCTCGCGACGTATTGGCATAGCCGAAATACCGCCAATTTGCCCGCCGAATCACATATACTTGAATAGCTGAGCACTCCATGAGCAAGCTGGACGAAATATTGGCCGCAACGCGGGAGCGTGTCGCCCAGACGCGGGCCCAGGCCAACCTGCGCGCGCTGGAAAAGATGGCCGCGGACCATCAGCCGCGCGGCTTCCGCAAGCGTTTGCAGGCGATGTCGCAGCTTGGGCCGGCGGTGATCGCGGAGTTGAAGAAGGCCTCGCCTTCCAAGGGCGTGTTGCGCGGGAGCTTCCCGGTGGGAGTGCTGGCCAACCAGCTTGCCCGTAACGGCGCATCCGCCCTGTCCGTGCTCACGGACGAACAATTCTTTCAAGGCTCCCTGGCAAACCTGGTGGAGGCCTCCGCGGCGACTGAACTGCCCTGCCTGAGGAAAGACTTCTTCGTGGATGAATTTCAGCTCCTCGAATCCCGGGCCAATCATGCCGACGCGATACTGCTGATTCTGGCAGCGCTCGATGACAAGACCTTCCGCGACCTTCTGGACCGCGCTGAAGCCATGGAACTGGACGTGCTGTGCGAAGTCCACAATCAGGAAGAGCTGCGGCGCGCCCTGGAGGGCGGGGCCGACGTGATCGGCGTGAACAGCCGTGATCTCAAAAACTTCCAGGTCAGCCTGGACACGCTGATCGAGCTGGCGGAAAACATTCCGAACCACGTGCTGCGGATTGCCGAAAGCGGCATCAGCGGGGGATCGGAGATCCGCGAATTGCATTCGGCCGGCTACCAGGCATTTCTGATCGGAGAGGCGCTCATGCGCGCGGAAGATCCGGGCAAGAGACTACAGGAGCTTCTGCATGACGCGGGATGGTATTCTCCTTCTGCTTCGTCGTCTCCGAATTGGCGCGGCACCGTACAGTAGCCGCTCAAACACTCGAAAAAATCGTGCAGACCTGGATCAAATTTTGCGGTACTACCTCTATTGCCGACGCGCTGGCTTCAGTGGAAGCGGGCGCGGATGCGCTGGGCTTTATCTTTGCCGAAAGCAAACGCCGGGTCACTCCAGGCGATGCCGGGGAGATCATCCGGCAACTGCCGCAAACGATAGAGAGGGTGGGGGTGTTCGTGAATGAGACGGTGGAGAACATCCTCGCCATTGCCGCGGAAACCGGGATTACGGCGGCGCAGCTCCACGGCAACGAATCGCCGGAAGTTGTGGGAGCGCTGCAGTCGGCCGCGCTGCACGGCCGGCGCCTGCGGGTGATCAAGACCGTGCTGGTGGATGACGGTTTTCACCGCAACCTGGAGAGGATCTGTAACGCCGTGCCCGCGCCTGACTCCATTCTGCTTGACTCCGGGGCGGGTAGCGGCAGGACGTTCGACTGGAGCGGCGTGCGCGCGTTTCTTAAGGGGAGAGACATGCGTTTGATCGTCGCCGGTGGGCTGACGCCGGAAAATGCGGCGGACGCCGTGAGAGCATTTCGTCCCTGGGGTGTGGACGTGGTCACGGGAGTGGAGCGCGAGCCGCGGCGAAAAGACCCTGAGAAACTGAAGGCATTTATTGCAGCGGTACGAAAAGCGGAGAACGAACTATGGGCAGCGCAGCAGAAAAACTAAAACCTGTGGCCGGACGATTTGGGCCGTACGGCGGGCGCTATGTGCCGGAAACGCTGATGGCGGCGCTGGAAGAACTGGAACGCCAGTATGAGAAGGCGCGGCGGGACAAGAAGTTTCGCGCCGAGTTTGAGCGGCTCCTCAAAGAGTATGCGGGACGGCCCACGTCTTTGTTTCATGCGCGGCGGCTGACGCAGAAACTGGGCGGAGCAAAGATTTACCTGAAGCGCGAAGACCTGCTGCATACGGGAGCGCACAAGATCAACAACTGCATTGGCCAGGCGCTGCTGGCGCAGCGGATGGGCAAGCGCCGCATCATCGCCGAAACCGGCGCGGGGCAGCACGGCGTGGCCACGGCCACGGTCTGCGCGCTGTTCGGCTTCGATTGCGTCGTGTACATGGGGATCGAAGACATGCGGCGGCAGGAGTTGAACGTCTTCCGCATGCGCCTGCTGGGCGCGGAAGTGCGCGGCGTGGATTCCGGCTCGAAGACGTTGAAGGATGCCATCAATGAGGCCATGCGCGACTGGGTGACCAACGTGCGCACGACGCACTATCTGCTGGGCAGCGTGCTGGGCGCGCATCCCTACCCGACCATGGTGCGCGACTTCCATTCGGTGATCGGGCGCGAAGCGCGTGCCCAGATCATGAAAGCTGAAGGCAGGCTGCCCACGGCGATCATCGCCTGCGTGGGCGGCGGGTCGAACGCGATTGGTATTTTCCACGAGTTCATCAGAGACAAACGCGTAAAGCTGATTGGCGTGGAGGCCGGAGGCCGCGGCCAGAATCTCGGCGAGCACGCGGCGCGGTTCCGCGGCGGCGCGCCGGGAGTGCTGCAAGGAACATTCTCGTACGTCTTGCAGGACGCGGCAGGGCAGATCGCAACCACGCATTCGATCTCGGCCGGGCTGGATTATCCCTCCATCGGGCCGGAGCACGCGGCGCTGGCGGACAGCGGACGCGCCGAGTACGTGGCGGCGTCTGATGAGGAAGCGCTGGAGGCCTGTACCACGCTGGCCCGCACGGAAGGCGTCATCCCGGCGCTCGAATCGTCGCATGCCGTGGCGGAGTGCATCAAGCGGGCGCCCAGGATGAAGAAGTCGGACGTGGTGATCGTGAACATCTCCGGGCGAGGTGATAAGGACATTGGGATATTGAGGGAGAACTTGAAGATCGGGTGAATGGAGAATTGCGCGGTATCGCGCGGGATCAGTCAAGGCCCGTCTGCCGCTGGAGATGCTTGCAGACAGCGGGATTATCAAACAGAAGAACCCACATGCTGGATCAAGACAAATCAGCTCCTTGCGATCTTCAAAGCTTCCCGAAGGAAAGCAAAATCATGAAGAAAAAGTTGGACCACGATGGACGTTTAGGATCCCGATCAAGTGCGATGACGGCAATCTCCAGCGGCCGGATCGCCCGGTCTTTATCCCGCAGGCCGGGCCTCGTCGTGTACGTGACCTGCGGCGATCCCGACATGGCGACAACGCGCGCCATTGTCCTGGCTGCCATCAAAGCCGGCGCAGACGTGATCGAACTGGGCGTGCCTTTCAGCGACCCGGTGGCCGACGGGCCGGTGATCCAGCGGGCCAGCGAGCGCGCGCTGAAGCACGGGACGTCGCTCCAGGATGTCCTGGACCTGGCGGCGGAGGTGCGCGGAGAATCTGATGCGGGGCTGGTGGTCTTTTCCTATCTGAACCCGGTGCTGCGTTTCGGGCTGGAGCGATTTTGTATTGAAGCGGAAAAGGCCGGAGTGGATGGCGCTCTGATTACCGATTTGACTGTGGAAGAAGCGGACGAGTATCGGCGGCTGATGGCGGCGCACCATCTGGACACGATTTTTCTGGCGGCCCCCACCAGTCCCGATCAGCGGTTGAAGAAGATCGCGCAGGCGTGCCGTGGATTTGTTTATGCGGTGTCGCGCACGGGGGTTACCGGGACGCAGAAGCAGCTTGCCGGCGATGCCGCGGAGCTGGTGAAGCGCATCCGCAAGCACACAAAGCTTCCGGTGGCTGTGGGGTTTGGGGTTTCCAGCGCCCCCCAGTTTGCCGAAGTGGGATCTTTCGCCGACGCGGCCGTGGTAGGGAGTGCGGTGGTGCAGGCCATCGAGCGTAATCCGGGACGCGAAGCAGAAGCCGTGGCCGGGCTTATTCGCGAGCTGAAATCCGGAGCTGCCCAGCCTGCTACTTCCCATGTTTAACTTCTTTAAGTTATTCTGGATTGACGTTAATCTTATTAGGTTTTTCTTTTTGCAGCATTCCGTTATTCAGAAAAGGCTGGAGCCATGGAGATAGCCGATTGGCGCAAGAAGATCGATGAACTGGACCGTCAGATTGTGGCCCTGATCAATGAGCGTGCGCGCGCGGCGCAGGAGATTGGGAAGCTCAAGCGCAATACCAGCATGCCGATCTACGAACCCGACCGGGAGAAGATCATTTTTGAGAACGTCCGCAATGTCAATTATGGGCCGCTGCCGGACAGCGAGTTGCACCAAGTCTATGAGCGGATCATAGACGTGATGCGCAACATCCAGAAGGTGCAGATTGTGCCGAATGACAAGCCGAAGGCCGGTGGTCACACGGAGTTTGATCTGGAAGTGAACGACTGACCGCGACTCGCCGTCATCGCGAGGAATCGAGCCTATCGGGACGCAAGCAGGATACATAGGCTCAGCGGCCAGGGCCGAAGGGGTTGGTTCAGTGTCACCGCAGGGCATAAATGCCTGTTGCGCCGCCGGTGGCGGGAAAGGCAATCATTCCGCGGGCAGGCACAGCACAGCCGAGAGCGACAAGACAATATCATGATCGTAGCGATGCAGGAAACAGCAACGGAAGAGCAGGTGCAGAACGTCATTGAGC
>DATIWA010000025.1:0-1724 GCA_035465515.1 Candidatus Limnocylindrales bacterium
TACCGTGATTGAAGAGGCGTTGCGCGTTGCCGGTCGCGGGACCGCCGGGTATCACGTTTCGCTCGATATGGACTGGATTGATCCGGAGGACGCGCCCGGGGTCGGCACGCCCGTACGCGGCGGCGCCAGCTATCGCGAGGCGCACCTGGCCATGGAAATCATCTCTGACCACGGGCGTATGGTCAGATTTGAGATCGTGGAGGTAAACCCGGTCATTGACGAACACAATCGCACGGCCGATCTTGCCGTGGAGCTGACGCTCTCCGCCCTGGGCAAGAAGATCCTCTAGATAGCAGGCCACATTGGCGGATAATCGGGCCTGGCGATCCTGATACTCTGGTGTGGTGCTTCCAGGTTTCCAGACGGGTGAAGGCAACATACGGCAGCAATCTTTTTGAGATGAGTCCAGTTTGGCTGTGAGCGTAAGCGGAGGAGGAAGAATGCGGAAGGCTGTATGTCTCTGGCTGGCAATTCTGAGTTTTAGCGCTTTGGCGCTGCCCCAGGGCGAAAGCACCCGCGGCCCGTCCACGCCCGAAGAGCGCAAGCGCTTTGTCGCGCTCACCCACAAGCTGGAAGCCGACCCTCTGGATAAGGGCCTTCGCGCGGAAAGAGACTGGGCCACCCACTGGCTGGTTGATATCCCGGACATCAATGTGAATCCCTGCGGCGACCTGCTGGGGGAGTTCATGATCACGCGCTATCCCTATAAGGCGGAGATCAATGGTCAGATCGCGTTTTCCATGGCTGCCTTCATGATTGAGCATCCCGACAAGGCGCACGATCAGGTGGCCGTCAACACTGCGGGTCTCGAAGGCGGATTGAAGGCGTATCGCGCCATTCTGCGCAGCGACCCCGTGGCCCAATCAAGGCTTCTGGAAGCGCTGAGCGATATGGAGACCAGGGGC
This sequence comes from Candidatus Limnocylindrales bacterium, assembly GCA_035465515.1. GTDB lineage: Bacteria > Acidobacteriota > Terriglobia > Terriglobales > Acidobacteriaceae > Angelobacter. The sequence continues at coordinate 906 of DATIWA010000025.1, forward strand.
AAGCTCCCCGAATATGTGCGCGAAGTCATCAGGAAAGGCTGCAACGATGAGGAGCAGACCAGCGCGCACCGGCCTGTGACCGGAAGCAGATCGGGAAGCGAATAGCGCGAAGAATCTCCGGGACGGGAAAGGCAGAGCGGAGGGCAGGATGTTTTGCGCCAGGTGCGGTCAGCAGATCGCGGAAGGAACGGAAATATGCCCGCTGTGCGGCCGCGAGGCGAATTTCCCCATGACGAGTTCCCCTGCAGGCTCAGGCCAGGCTGCCGCGGCAGCTCCTGCGCGGAGCGTGCCGTCATTCAGCAGCACGGAATCGCCACGCGGAGTGCGCGGATGGCTGCTGCTGTTTTGCCTGGGCGTGACCGTTTTCGGGCCCGCGGCCTTTCTCGTACAAATGGGGAATGCAAGTCACAGCTTGAATTCGGGGTATCTCCTGGACTTCCTTCGCGTCATGTCCGGCGCTGTGGCCGGGGCTCTCCTGTGGACACAAAACCCCGTGGCGCTGAAGGCCGTGAGGGTTTACTTCATTCTGCTTGGCGTAACCGTCGTCGTGGTCCTGTTGAGTCTGGTAGCTTCCGGCATGAGGGTCGGCACGTCCGTGCTGATGGGCCCGAATTTCAGCAACTTTACCCGGCTTGGAATCAACGGCTGTATCTGGCTGGCCTATTTCATGAAGTCCGAACGGGTGCGAAACACCTACGGCGCGAATTTGTAACGGATTCAGGCTTTCCCCTGCCAGACCTGGGATGCGCTGCCGCAACTCGGGATTTCATCGCGATTGCATTTGCTTTAGAGTAATTCCTGATGAGCAAAATCAGGGTG
>DATIWA010000026.1:0-2973 GCA_035465515.1 Candidatus Limnocylindrales bacterium
GTGTTGTGGGGAGCATTTCAGGCGCTGGGCGGCAATCCTGACGCCACTCCGGGAGCGGCCATTCTCTACTGGCTGGCGCTCATCAACGTCAGCCTGGGCGTGTTCAACATGCTGCCGGGTTTCCCGCTGGATGGCGGGCGCGTATTGCGCAGCGTGATCTGGGGGATTACGAGCAGCATGGAGCGCGCCACCAGGCTGGCGGCCCGCGTGGGCCAGGGGATTGCCCTGGTGTTTATTGTGGCCGGCATCTACCAGTTCTTCCGCAGCAAGGACCTGGGCGCGTTGTGGATCTCATTTATCGGCTGGTTTCTGCTCCAGGCGGCGGGAGCGAACTATCTGGAAGTGGAGATGAAGCATGCTCTGGAAGGCCTGCGCGCGGGCGACCTGATGTCGCGCGACTGCGCCATTGTGGAGGGGCCCACAAGCGTGCAGGATTTTGTGGACCATCATCTGCTCCGGACCGGACGCCGCTGCTTCATCGTCACGGTGCAGGACCGCATGGCCGGGCTGATCACGCCGAATGAGGTGCGAACGCTGGAGCGCGATCTCTGGCCGGTAACGCCGGTGCAGCAGATCATGAAGCCGCTGAACAAGATGTACATTGCCAAGCCCGAGACTCCGGTGATGGAGGTGCTGGAAACCATGGCCAAGGAAGACCTGAACCAGGTGCCGGTTGTGGCCGACCAGCAGCTGCAGGGCATGCTGACCCGGGGCGAAATCCTTCAGGCGCTGAAATCGAGGACCGAGCTGCGAAGAGGATAGGCTTGCCGCAGATTGACGCCGCAGAGGGACAGCAGGTCAGCCGCGAATTGACGCGAATTGAAAAGCTTACCGCTGATGCCACGGACGCCGCGGATTTGCGCGATGAACGCGGATTGAGATCCGCCGCCTGGCAAAAGCCGGAACCGGGGCCCTTTACCGGCAGCGCGTCGTTGTCCTGCTAAAATCTGTTCTTCTCACTCTGAATTGCCAGGCGAGCGCATCGAACCTGCCAGCCATGTCCACTTTGAGCGCCACGGAAACCCGGCCGTTCGCTGCTGCCTCAAGGCCAAACTCCACCAAATGGCTGGTGGCGATTGCCGTGATGTCCAGCGCGGTGATGGAGGTGCTGGACACGTCGGTGGTGAACGTGAGCATGCCGCATATCGCGGGAAACCTGGGGGCAACCACGGATGAAGCCACCTGGGTCCTGACCTCGTATATTGTGGCCAACGCCGTGATTCTGCCGATCACCGGATGGCTGGCCAACTACATCGGGAGAAAACGGCTGCTGCTTACCGTGGTGACCGGGTTCACCGTCTCCAGCATGCTCTGCGGGCTGGCGCCGAACCTGCCCATGTTGATCCTGTTCCGGGTGCTGCAGGGGACAACCGGCGGAGGATTGCAGCCGCTCTCGCAGGCCGTGCTGCTGGAAGAGTTTCCTCCGGCGGAGCGCGGCAAGGCCATGGGGTTCTGGGGTCTGGGGATTGTGGCCGCGCCGGTGCTGGGGCCAACGCTGGGCGGCTGGCTTACGGACGCGTACTCATGGCGCTGGGTCTTCTACATCAATCTGCCGGTGGGCATCTTCAGCTTTGTCATGATCTACCTCTTTCTGTACGACCCGCCCTACATCCGGCGGGGAAGACTGCGGGCAGACCTGTGGGGCCTGGGCATGCTGGCCGTCGGCATGGGCTCATTGCAGGTGATGTTCGATAAAGGCCAGGAGGACGACTGGTTCAGCTCGCATTTTATCGTCACGCTGGCGGTGCTGGCCGCCGTGTTCCTCACCGCGTTTGTGATACGGCAACTGCGGTCGCCGGAAGCGATTGTGCATTTCCACCTGCTTAAGTACCGGACGTTTCTGGCCGGGATCATCATTATTACCGTGATGGGATTCGTGTTGTACGGCAGCCTGATTCTGCTGCCGCTCTTCATGCAGACATTGCTGGGATGGACGGCGGTGACCGCCGGCATCTGGACCAGCCCGCGGGGCATAGGCACCGCCATCTGCATGCCGATTGCCGGGTACCTGCTGGGCAAGCGGCTGGATGGACGCTACCTGGTGGCGGGCGGTTTTCTGCTGGCCGGGGTCGCCTTCTTTGGCTTCTCTCACATGACGTTGCAGTCAGGCACATGGGACATCTTCTGGCACCAGATCAACCAGGGCGTGGGCATGGCGTTTGTGTTTGTGCCGCTGACCACGCTCACCATGGCGCCCATCCCGCGGGAAGAGACCGGCTACGCCACCAGCCTGTACAGCGTGATGCGCAACATCGGGTCAAGCATGGGGATATCTTTTGTGACGACCTGGGTGGCGCGGCGGGAGCAGTTCCACCAGGCGACGCTCGCCGCCAACGTAACCCAGTACAGCCAGCAGGCGCAGCAGATGCTGAGAACGTCGCAATCGGCATTCATGCACGCGGGCGCCGATGCAGGCACGGCCACCCGCCAGGCCCTGGCCGCTCTGTACGGAACGGTGCAGCAGCAGGCCGCGCTGCTGAGCTTTGTTGACGTCTTCCGCATCATGGGATGGATGTTCATTGTGATCATGCCGGCCGTGTTTCTGATGAAGAAGGCGAGCGGCAAGCGCGGGGGCAGCGACGTGGCAATGCATTAAGGGCCGAAATGACCGCACCAGGTACTTTGAAATCCAGAGAACCCCGAAACCGCAATAGCCACATCCTTTGACCTCCGCACATCTAAGAGACTGGGTTGGCCGTGTTCACTCCGCTTGATGCACACGGCCGTAGAGCTTTCGCATGAAGGTACTGCTTACAGGCGCAACGGGCTATATCGGCGGGCAGATTGTGCTGCCGCTGCTGGATTCGGGCCATGATGTTACCTGCATGGTGCGCGATGCATCGCGGGCGCTGCCGGCTCTGTTCAGGCGGGTGAGAGTTGTCCAGGCGGACCCGCTGCGGGCCGAGACCCTGCCTTCCGCGCTGCAAGGCATTGAGGCGGCCTACTACCTGATCCACTCCATGTCCGGCGCTG